>DASSGE010000611.1:0-3560 GCA_035693605.1 Binatia bacterium | reverse complement strand
AGGCCCTCGAAGTGGCGCGCGACGAAGTCAAGTCGGCCGGCGGCGAGGCGCTGGTTTTACCCGTCGATGTGTCGAACGCCGCGCAAGTCGAAGCCGCCGCCGAGGCGGTCGAGAGGGAATTCGGCGCCATCGATATTTGGATCAACAATGCGATGGTTTCGGTTTTTTCACCGGTTAAACAGATGCGGCCCGAGGAATTTCGGCGAGTCACGGAAGTGAGCTATCTCGGATACGTCTATGGAACTCTGTCGGCGCTGAGACGCATGCTGGCGCGCGACTGCGGCACGATTGTCCAGGTGGGCTCAGCGCTTGCCTATCGCGGCATTCCTTTACAGGCGGCGTATTGCGGCGCCAAACACGCCATCCAGGGATTCACCGACTCGCTGCGCTGCGAACTGCTCCATGACGACAGCAAGGTCAAAGTGATCGAGGTCCACATGCCGGCATTGAACACACCGCAATTTTCCTGGGTGAAAAGCCGACTGCCGCGAAAACCCCAGCCGGTGCCGCCGATTTTTCAACCCGAGGTGGCAGCGGATGCGATTTTTTGGGCGGCGCACCAGAATCGATCCGAGATCTATGTCGGATGGCCGACGGTGAAAGCGGTGGTCGGAAACAAGCTCGCGCCGCGCTACGCCGATCGCTATCTCGCAAGCATGGGTTATAACGCCCAGCAGACCGGCGAGCCAGTGGAGCCCGACCGGCGCGACAACCTGTGGGAAGCCGTGCCCGGCGGCCATGGCGCGCACGGCAGTTTCGATGACAGGGCGCGCGAGTTTAGTGCGCAGATGTGGCTAAACAAAAATCGCCGTTGGCTCGCACTCGCAGGACTCGCCGTAACCGGCGCGCTCGTCGGCGCCTATCGCAAGTACGCGGGGGGAAAAATCTCACGGCCGCTTAGCATCGAGGCCTCGGAGCAAAACGAGACAGTCATCAGGTCAAGCTAGGTGGCGTAATCGAGCACCGTCCCCGGCGGCCGCTCACGTTGCCCGGTTAAATTACGCCTTGGGCTCGCTATCGGGAATGCGCTCAATCTCTTCCAGCCAAACCGTTGCTTCGCTGTCGCTGGGCGCCCGATAATCGCCGCGCGGCGAAAGAGAACCGCCGGAGCCCACTTTAGGAGCGTTCGGGATGCAGCTTCGCTTGAACTGGCTCAATTCGAAAAATCGCCGGGCAAAAACCGACAGCCAATGTTTAATCTCGGCGATGCTGTACTGATTTTGTCTCTCGGCCGGGATATCGGGCCATCGTCCTCGAGTTCGATCTTTCCAGCAGCAATAAGCCAGGAAAGCGATTTTGCTCGGCAGGTAGCCGAAGCGGATGGTGTAATAGAGAATGAAATCTTGCAGCTCATAAGGACCAATGATCGCCTCGCTTCGTTGCGTCGGCTGGTCCTCATCAAGATCGCCAGGAATGAGCTCCGGACTAAACTCGGTTGCCAGGATCGAGCGCAGGATTTCGCGGGTTTGGCCGCCTAACTGTTCCGTTTCGGCCACCCAGCGGATCAGAAATTGGATCAGCGTTTTTGGCACGCTGGCGTTGATCGCATAGTGGGACATGTGATCGCCCACGCCGTAGGTGCACCATCCGAGCGCCAGTTCGCTCAAATCGCTGGTGCCAAGCACGATCGCCTGATGAAGGTTCGCGAGCCGAAACAGATGGCTGGTGCGTTCGCCGGCCTGAACGTTCTCGAAAGTAATGTCGTACACCGGTTCGCCATTGGCGTAGGGATGACCGATATCGCGCAACATCTGCTCGCAACTCGGACGAATATCCAATTCATGCGACTGGCAGCCGATCGCCGCCATCAGCGCGGTGGCGTTCGCCAGCGTGTGCTTGGTGGTGCCGAACGCGGGCATGGTATAGGCCAAAATATTTGCACGCGGCAATTGCAGCACGTCCATCGTCCGCGCCGCTACGATCAGCGCATGAGTAGAATCCAGGCCGCCGGAAACGCCGATGACGATTTTCGCAAGTCCCGAGCTCTTCAGCCGTTTCACAAGTCCTTGCACCTGAATATTGTAGGCTTCATAGCAACGGCGGTCGCGCAACGTCGGATCAGAGGGCACGTAAGGAAAGCGATCGATCTGCCGTTGCGACAGCAGGCGTCCCGCGGTCGGCAACTCGCAACGAAACGGAATCAAACGACACCGGCGCAATTCGTCGCGATGTCGCTGCATGCTTTGGCCGAAGCTGTTTTGACGCATGCGCTCGAGCGTGATCCGTTCCAAATCCAGCTCGGCGATAACCAGCTGCGACTGGTAGCGGAACCGTTGTGATTCGGCGACCAAATCACCGTTTTCATAAACCATCGCATGTCCGTCCCAGGCGAGGTCGGTGGTCGACTCGCCCGTCCCGGCGGCCGTGTAAAGATAACCGGCCAGGCAGCGGGCCGATTGATTGGACACCAAACTGTGACGATACTCATCTTTGGCAATCGTGATGTTGGACGCCGAGAGATTCAAAATGACGGTGGCCCCGGCCAGAGCCGCGTGACATGAAGGTGGAATCGGCACCCAGAGATCCTCGCAGATCTCGACGAAGAAACTAAAGTCTGCCCGCTCCTGGCACTGAAAGATAAGCTGCTCCCCGAAAGGAATTCCACTCTGGCCGAGTACCGTGATTGCGGTGCTGCATGCCGCAGCCGCCGGGGCGAACTGCCGGGATTCATAAAACTCACGGTAATTGGGCAGGAAAGTCTTGGGAACAATTCCCAGAATCTTGCCGCGTCTGAGGACCACAGCGCAGTTGAACAGCAGGTGATCGACTCGTAGCGGCATGCCGACCACCGAAATCAAGTTCAATGCTTCGGATGCCTTGAGCAGGCTGCGCAGCGCTTCGAGCGAGCCATCGAGCAGCGCTTGCTGGTGAAATAAATCTTCGCACGAGTAGGCAGAGAGCCCGAGTTCCGGGAACAGCGCGAGGACAGCCTTGTCGCCCTCAGCCTTCTCCATGAGATCAAGCGTGCGCGCGCCATTGAACGCGGGATCGGCGACGCGCAGGTCGGGAACGCCGACCGCGACGCGGATGAATCCATGCCTGTAGAGGTTAAAAAATTCTTTGTCGTCGTTCATTGTCGAGTGACTTTGGCTGAACTATCACCGATTTATCCTCGCAATGCCATATCTCATACGAAGCCAGGGAAATGACAAGGGGCGTTTACCTGCCGACGATGAGCGGGCTTTCATTGAGCTAACGAAGAGTTTTCCCTCATCGCCACTCCGTCGTACTATGAATCGCGCCGCTAGGCGAACTGCAAGCTTCCACTAAGGATTCACGGGAGGAGCGAATGAGCCACTCGTTTGGGGCTGCGCTTCGTCGGCGGATCGCCGATTGGCGTCTTTTTCTCGGGCGACTTTATCGGCGGTTTTTTCGATGGTGGGTCTTTTTTCTTTGCTGGGTTAGCGGTCTTAGAAATGTCGGCCATTGGTATTTGTCGCATGCTTAACCCTCACACGCAGGTCTTGATCGCAGAGACGGACGAGACGGCGCGGAGCGGGGTTGTTTCGCTTGCTCCAGCCTTGACCCTTCAGGATTCGTAAATTCGGCTACAGTGTGTC
>DASSGE010000610.1:0-2290 GCA_035693605.1 Binatia bacterium | reverse complement strand
CCAGTGGCCTACGACGCGCTTACCGTTATCGTCAACCCGAAGCACGACTGGGTAAAAAGTCTTAGCGTTGCCGATCTTAAAAAAATGTGGGAACCGGCAGCGCAAGGGAAGGTTTCGACCTGGAATCAAGTTCGTTCAGAGTGGCCCAATAATCCTCTGAAATTATTCGGCCCAGGAGCTGATTCCGGAACTTTCGATTATTTCACCGAAGCCGTTGTCGGTAAGGCCAAATCGAGCCGCGGCGACTTCACTGCTAGCGAAGATGATAACGTCCTGGTCCAAGGCGTAATTAATGACCGCAACGCGCTCGGTTACTTTGGTTTTGCCTATTACATTGAGAATCAGGCCAAACTCAAAGCCGTGGCCATCGACGGCGGTAAAGGGCCGGTCGCGCCATCGGCTAAGACGGTCGAAGACGGTACGTACCGACCGCTATCGCGGCCAATCTTCATCTACGTCAGCAAGAAGTCCCTCGACAGTAAGCCAGAGGTGAAAGAGTTCGTCGAATTCTATCTAAAAAATGCCGCCAAGCTGGTTAAAGATGTGAAATACGTCGCCTTGCCTCCGAAAGCCTACACCATGGGCGCGGAGCATGTGGCGAAGGGGAAAATCGGCACTGTATTCGGCGGGACTGCCGAAGTCGGTGTGAAGATCGAAGATCTGCTCAAACGCGAAGCAAACTTCTAATTGCTGATTGAACGGGAAGGGCAAAGCGCCCCTTCCCCAAAATCTCCGCAAGACGTGAAAGCAAATCATCATGTCCAAGACTGAAGTTGCCGTCGACCTTTCCGAAATGCGCAACCAAATTCGCGCCCGTTCAGGCAGCGTCGGCGCGCGAAGAATTCGCGAGGGTCTCATCGAAACCGCGATGTTCCTCTGCGCGGCTTTCTCAGTCGCTATAACCGTGGGCATTGTTTGGGTTTTGGTTTACGAATCTTGGAATTTTTTCAGGAACGTATCGATAATTGATTTCCTCACCGATACGCAATGGACAGTGCTATTTGAAAATCCGCGCTATGGCATTATGCCGCTGGTGACGGGAACGCTCGTGACTTCTTTTATCGCTCTCATCGTGGCGTTACCGCTTGGTACTACCATCGCTATCTATTTGAGCGAATACGCCAACCCAACGGTCCGCGAGGTCATCAAGCCGATACTGGAACTTTTGAGCGCTGTCCCGACCGTGGTTTTCGGCTACTTCGCCCTGCTGTTTGTCACGCCCTTGCTGCAAAGCGTGCTTCCGGAGTTGCCCGGGTTTAACATGCTGAGCGCGGGTACTGTCATCGGAATCATGATCGTGCCCTATGTCAGCTCGCTTAGCGAGGACGCCATGAAAGCGGTGCCGGTGACCATCCGTGAAGGCTCTTACGCCATGGGCGCTACCCGCGTGCAAACCGCCCTCCGCGTTCTGATACCCGGCGCCTTTTCCGGTATCGCATCTGCTTACGTGCTAGGCTTCTCCCGTGCCGTCGGTGAAACTATGGTGGTCGCCTTGGCCGCCGGAACTCAACCTAATTTAACCCTCAATCCGATGGAAGGCGCGGCAACCATCACCGCTTACATCGTCCAGGTGAGCTTGGGCGATTTACCTCATGGCAGCGTTGCCTATCAAAGCATTTTTGCCGCTGGCCTGACGTTGATGGTAATGACCTTGGTGTTCAATATTGGCGGCTACTTCCTGCGCAAGCGTTTCCGGGAGATCTACTAATCATGGATAAACCATCAGCAACGGCGATCGAGAAAAGCGTTGCCGGCAACAAGACCCGCGATAAAGCTTTCGCGATCGTCGGCTTAATCGCCACCTTCGTTGGCATGCTCACATTAGCCGCTTTGCTGTTCGATCTCGCGAGCGACGGCTTGGCGCGCATCAAACCGCATTTTTTCACATCCTTTCCTTCCCGCTTTCCTGGCCAAGCGGGCATTCTGTCAGCTTGGGTCGGCACCATCCTCGTCATGATCGTTACCGCTTTGGCTGCTATTCCGATTGGAATAGGTGCTGGTATATACCTTGAAGAATACGCGGCCAAAAATTGGCTTACCGCTCTGATCGAGATCAATATCGCGAATCTTGCCGGCGTACCGTCGATCGTTTACGGCTTAATGGCGCTGGGGCTGTTCGTTTATCAATTCAAATTTGGCCAGAGCATTCTCTCCGCCGGCCTAACGCTGGCTCTGTTGATTTTGCCCATCATCATCGTCGCCACGCGGGAATCCCTCCGCGCCGTCCCCGCAAGCATGAGAGAAGCGGCTTACGCGCTTGGCGCCACGAAGTGGCAGACCACCAGCGATC
>DASSGE010000609.1:0-5622 GCA_035693605.1 Binatia bacterium | reverse complement strand
ATGACTTTAACGTCTTCACTTCGGTTTGGGATCTGCGCTATCACGGGCGGTGTTACCACTTCGTCCGGGGATCCCGCCTTCTCGCCGCTTTCTCCGAGGTTAATTGCCGGTGAAGGCGGTATGACAGTGACGGCCGGCGCGGAAGTGGGCAGTGGAGTTGGAGAAAGGTTCACCCGTCGAACCTCACCTCGGCGTTCCATAAGCAACCACGCGCCGCTTCCCAGTATCAATACAACGATGGCGGTACCGGCGATGAGGGCAAAGCGTTTTTGTGTCAATTGAGACAAGCTACCCAACCGCCGATGCGGAGACTTGAGCTGAGGCAACTCTGATTCGACGTTGCCAGCTTGGGATTCTAACAGCTTGATCCTATGCTGCTGTTCGTGGACGACCGTTAGTAGCTTACTGATCTCCAACTGTTGCTCGATGATCCAGTCCATATATTTTTCGTGAACTGCTTCGGGCACTTCGTCGGATTTGGGGGGCAAGTCCGCCGGCTTCATAAGAGTACGTTAACAGAAAGTCGAAGCCCTTTGAATGGAGATCAACTAGATATGATAAACGTCTCGTACTGAACCGTGCCGCGAAGCGAAACTGAGGAGGGTGGACGTCCAGTCAATAGTCAGGCCGAACTCAGATAACCTGCCGAATACCGCGGCAAAAAACGCGGATCAAAAGAAATCGAGCTGTGGATAAAGCAGCAAATCGGCCTCTTCGATAAAAAGACTCGACCTTTTCTCCGGGGCCCGGAGAACGGCAGCTAGACTGATCGAATTTCCACCAAACCTCCGCTCAAGCATCCGGTGATATTGTGAAGGTGTCGACAGGTCACCAAATCGGCGTTTCGCCAAGAAATCTCCAAAACCCGGCAAACGAACGGTGTTGGTTTTTAACCGATACTGGAACTTTATGCTTCCCGTCCACCGATGCTCTGAGGTACCACAGAATCGATGTGAGCCTGTGCAATGGTTTATCGAAAATTGCCAAGTCCACACCTTGTTTCATCGCCTTAGTAATTCGACGCCAATCATGAGCGTTGACGATTCGTTTAACACGAATGAAAGTGGTTCGGCACTGTGCGATTTCGTCACGCCCAAGTAAGTTTATGCGCAGAACCCGTTTGTTATTTCGATGAGTCTGGAGAATTCCAATAAATAAGGGTTCATTTCGGTGAAAATGGTCTATAATGTCATATGTTCAGTTTGGCATTCGTTTTGCGGTACGTTGCTGGCGAAACTCTTGCGGAAGTAGAATCGAGATGACCATTCGGACAAGCCTATGACTAAAGAACCTCCAATAGGAATACTTCTCGGTCTGGCATTGAGCATTATCATGGCAACCATCGTATGGTTTTCGGGATTACTCGCACCGGAAACCGAATGGAAGGTTACCGACACTCTTAAAAGAGGAGGGCCTTACGTTAACCACCTCACGACCACGGTGACAGAAAGTGGGACCTATCGGACCCTCGAAAAAGCCGCCAACGTAATCAAAGAAACCAGCTCGACTATTCTCCAATCTTTCAATTCGCAGGAAAGCCCACTACCCGCAGGTGAAATCGACAAGTGGCGTCGCCACGCCGTGGCGCTAGGCGTTAGAAACCCCGATATTCAAGCAATCAGTCTTGTTCCCAAGCAACAGTTTTCGTCGGTCACCGAAATCCAAGGCAAACGCAAAGTTAAAATACAAGGCACTATAGTAAGTATCGCGCAGGAGAGACTTGTCGTCGAGATTGAAGCCTGGACTGATGGTGAGAAAACTCTGGCGGAGACTTCCTACGTTATCGAACCGCTGAGTCCAGGAAAAGTATTCGATCTGATGAAGCATTCACGCATAAAGGGTGTCTCCGCAATAAAGCTTGCGATTCTTTCGCGTCCTGCCAGCGACCGGTTAATCATCGCACTGGACGGTCTCGGGGCGCCGACCAAGGCGTCCTAGTCCAACGTTCGGCAATACTCGCAATATCGCGCTTAATTGGATTTGGGCTCGCCGCCACGGTCGGACCGCGGCAATTCCTGGCAAGCAGGAAACGGAAAGTGGCGCAAGTTTCTTTGTGTGTTGGATTTTGCGCGACCTGGCCCCAATAGCGTTAACACGAGGCTCAGCGCCCTGAGGGCTTTCGAGAAAATCTTCTCACGAAGACAATCTTAAGGGTTCTCTCCGCTTTTGCCGGCTTCGTAACCTTCCTGATAACCGCGCTGCTTTCCTTCTTCGTAGCGATCCTTATCGTGTTCCTTCTGGGCTTGCTCATATCCCTGAGCGTACCCTTCGGCGTACCCGCGATCGTATGCGTCGGCGGGAGGCGGCGGGGGGGATACATAGTATGACCGGGCGGAATTGATTTGATCCGGAGTCAAATAGCCTCCGTAAGAATAAAGCGAATAGGAATAAGGATACGGATAGGAATAGTACGGACGCGCGTAGTACGGATAGCCGTACGGGTACGGGAAAAAAGCTCCGGGGAATATGCCTCTATGAGGAAATCCCGGTCGGACCGCTACAAACGGCCGAGGATAAAATGCGCCCCGCGAAAAGCCGGGACGTGCGACAAATCCAGAGCGGACAGCGACACCTCTAGATTGCGCCTCGGCGATCGATGGGCCAGAAATGGCAATCAAGGCAAGCAGGATGATCATGGTTTTCATAGCGTTCTCCCACTATAAATTTAGACCTGTCTGCTCCTGTCCGCGGTTATTTTTCATCACATAGCTCGGGCGAAAACAAGAGATGTGAATTCGAACACAACCTGCTTTACACAGTTTGAGTTGAATCAAAGTTTTTTCTTCTGACCTATCATTCGCTGAATCGGAAAACTGAGCCGAAAGGTGACAAACTGATCGCTGAAGGTTCTCGCGAAACTTCTTGAAATCGATCGGCTCGACGATAACGGCAACGTTCCTAATAAAACCCATTTGCTCAGTCGCGCTTGCCGGATTCGAGTAGCAAGTGGACGTGGTTGGGCATCAGCCAGTACGCGTAGATCGTGACCTCGTGCTGGCGCCGGTACTGGATCAATTTCGCGAGATAGACCTGATACTCGACTGGACTGAGAAAAGTCTGTTGTCTTTGGTTGCCTCTAATAATGACGTGGTAGAGGACGCCGGGGGGGCGAACAGTCTCGGTTTGCGGGCCATGCGCGCTGGAATTATTACGCAGTGAGAGCTATTCCAAGATAGCAAGGCGAATCTGGCTAAGCAGGAGAATTAAGGTGAGTTCTAATTTTGTGAGGAGCGAAGGATCAGCAATATAGCAAAGCCCGACCCCAGTAACCTGGTTTCAACGATTATTAACCGAGAGGCTGCAGCTGGACGGTGGTCGGCATAACTACGTGTTTCGCTAGCCATCTTTTATTTACGTTGCCGGCGGAAGTGACGAGCTACCCTTAAACCGCCGCGTGGATGCAAGAGTTTTGCGGCCTTGCCGTAAATTTGGTAAAGTGCATCATTGTGATGCATGGCCGCTGCACTACATGGAGGAGATTATGAAGGCAATTACATTAAGAAACCTGCCACCCGAGCTGGCGAAGGCCGTGCGTAAAGAAGCAAACCGACAGCGCACGAGTATCAACCGTGCGGTGATCAGCTTGCTCCAACGGAAGACCGACCCACGTAAAAAAAGACCGAGAGAAGCCCAGGAATACGATGACCTCGACAGTCTCGCAGGCTCGTGGAGTAAAAACGAGGCGGCTGCATTTGAAACCGCCCTGGCGGCGCAACGGACCCTTGATCCCGAGTTGTGGAAGTAATGCGGTTATTGTTGGACACTTCGGCCTATTCGGCATTCATGCGCGGCCACGAAGGTGTTCGGCACGCGATCCGTACCAGCGAAGAAATTTTTCTCAATTCCATTGTAATCGGCGAGCTCACCGCCGGGTTCATCCGAGGCAAACAAAGACGCAAGAATGCGGCGGAACTGCAGCGGTTTTTCGCGTCGCCGCGTGTCGGGTTGTTGGACATCACGGAGGCAACGGCGGAAAGATATGCGGTTATCGTGAATGGGTTGTGGCAGGCCGGCACTCCGATCCCGACCAATGATATCTGGATAGCAGCAAGCGCAATGGAGTACGGGCTGAGCGTCGTTACCACGGATCAGCACTATCAAAAAATCCCGCAAATCATCGTCGAGTATTTCCCGGTCAATTAAGACCAACTCGTTGAAGGGTTGTTAGCTGGCGGGTTCAACGATTGTACATTCGAAGGTTCAGCTGTGGCGGAGGCGGATGGTGAAGTCGGTGGGTGAACCTCTGCCGCGAGATGTTTCAGACGCAAGAGAAAATTTATTGCGGCGGAAGGATCGGCAAGATCGCAAGGCCCGACCTCAGCAAAGGGCGCGCGTAGCAGCGTCTTCGACCAGCCTGTCGACCCTTCTTGCTCTTGACTACCGCGGACAGGCAAACAAGAATGCCCACGCCGGAGCAAAGAGCCGGCAAGCTATCTTCTCATGAGCTGAAGGAGCGGGTAATGAGGGACAACATGCGCGGCGCGGCCGCTATCGTCGGGATTGGCGAGCTGAAGCCAGAGCGGACGCGGCCGGGCCGCGATGCGATGAGCTTATTGGCTGAGGCGGCGTATCTTGCGATTCAAGATGCTGGGCTGACAAAGGCGGACATTGACGGGATGATCCTGGAAGAGGGCATGACCCCGACCGGGAGCGGCTACAACCCGAAGATGGCCGAATACATGGGCATCTACCCAACCTTCGCCACCGGCTGTGATGCCCAAGGCGCGGCCGGAGTCACGATGGCGCTGCAGGCGGCTGCCTACATCAACGCGGGCTTGTGTGACTACGTGCTCTGCGGCATGAGTGCCGCGATCGACGGCTCGCGGCCCCGACGCCCGGCCGGGCCAGGTCAGACGGAGACGGCTACCTCTGAGTTCGCCGCACCCTTCGGCCCGACCGTGGGGGCGAACGGCTGGTACGCCATGATCGCCAAGCGCTACGAGAAACTGTACGGCGCTACCGTGGAGAAGCGCGCCAAGATCAGCGTCGACCTGCGCTACAACGCCAACCACAATCCGATGGCAATCTGGCACGATACGCCGATCACGGTCGACGACGTGGTCAACTCGCGCATCGTGGCAGATCCACTTCATTTATTGGAATGCGTCATGCCCTGCGCCGGGGCTTGCGCGTTCATCGTGACCCGGGCGGACATCGCGCGCGGTATGCGCCATAAGCCGGCCTACGTGCTCGGCGGCGCCAACGGCGTGTCGCGCAGCAACTTGACGCACATCGGCGAGATCACCATCTCCCCAGTGGGTCGGGCCGCGCGAAAAGCGTTCGCCATGGCGGGCTACGGCCCGTCCGATGTCCAGGTTATGGAGATTTACGACTCATTCACCATCACCGTGATGTGTGAGCTGGAAGAGTCCGGCTTCTGCCCGAAGGGCACCGCTGGCGACTGGGTTCAGGAGCACGATTTGACTTTCAAAGGCGATAAGCCGCTGAACACGCATGGCGGTCAGCTCTCCTATGGCCAGGCGTCAACCGCGGGTGGCTGCGCCCAGGTCACCGAGGCGGTGCGCCAGATCCGTCGCGACGCCGGCGAACACCAGGTGCCGGGTCCTACCGATTTGATTTACGTGACAGGGTCCGGCGGCACCTTCTCCCAGCAGTCGGCGC
>DASSGE010000608.1:0-3347 GCA_035693605.1 Binatia bacterium | reverse complement strand
CCCCGACTACGCCGCGCCAACTTGTAAAAACCATAATTCAGTTCCAATCGTTCCAGGGTTTCCAGTCGATCCAAATGAATCTGAGGCTTCGCGCTTTCCCGATGGAACCTCTGAAACAATTGGAACATTTGGAACCTCCTGCGTTATTTGAAGAGCTGCGGAAATTTCGCCTTCATCTTGGCCCGGTATTCCTCCGGCACCTCGACAACCGTGGGGAATTCGCCCTTAAGCTTGCGGTTATAGGGTTGGCAGGCGTCGATCAAGATGCGGTTGTTGAAATTGCCGGGCAAAAACATCGGATCGCGCCCGGAAGACCAGGCCTTTTGCACTAGATCGATATCGGTCATCGGATCGAAGCGCGTGCCCATGGCCCACAACACCTGATCGATGTCCGAGCAGTCGACGTCGTCGTCGACCACGACCGTCCATTTGCCGTTGTAGGCGCCGGCCATGCAAGTCGAAGCCACGTGCAAGACATTGCGTGCGTGGCCGGGATAGCGTTGGCGAATTTGGATCGCCGTAAATCGGGTTGCGGGCGCTCCTTCGTGATTCCAGACGCCAAGAATCTCTGGCAGTCCGCAAGCTTCGAGCGCGTTCCAGATTTCCGCCGCACCGGCGATGCCTTTGAGCAAACCCGTTTCGTCAACCGGTTTGTGCTGCGGCGCGCAGGTGAGGATCGGATTGTTGCGATACATAACCGTTTTAACATCGAGATACGGCCGCGGCACGACGTCGTCGGAATAGTAGCCCATCCACTCACCGAAAGGGCCTTCGGGCTGGCTCTTTCCCGGCACCGCCTCGCCTTCGATGACGATCTCGGCATCGGCGGGAATCGGAAACCCGGTATACGGCCCCTTCACCACTTCCACAGGTTCGCCGCGGATGCCGCCGGCGAAATCGTATTCGGAAACTCCCGAAGGTAGCGGGCTGGCGGAGAGCATATAGAGCAATGGATCTTGGCCACAGACAATGGCGAATTTGCAGCTCTGACCCCGTTCGAAATATTTGTCCCGGTGAATCCGGCCATGTTTACCTTCGGTGATCTGACAGCCGATGGTTTTCCCGTCGTACACCTCGCAGCGGTAGGCGCCGAAGTTATACCACTCGGCATCGGGATCTTTGGTGATACACATATCCGCCGTGCCGACATAACGGTGGGTATCCCGCTGGTGATGGATCGGCACCGGCAGTTTGAGCACGTCGACTTTGTCGCCTTCCAAAACGTTTTCGAAGATCGGCCCGGTTTTGACCATCTTGGGTTTGAGCAACTTCATGTCGGTCATAACATGGTGGTAAGCTTTGACGATATCAGCTTTATGCTCGTACTCGAGCGGCAATCCGAGAGTTAAAGCGACGCGTTTGATGGTCGAAAATTGGCCGTACAACGTCCGATAGCCTTTCGCATAGCCCGGCACCTCGTCGAACAGGATCGCCGGAGCTTTGCCTTTGCCGCCTTCCGTGAGCATTTGCGTGATTGCGCCCATTTCCCGGTCCCAGTGGGCACCATTGACGTGCAGCAACTCACCCATCTTATCGACCTGGTCGATCCAATCACGTAAACCGCGGTAGGTCACCGTGCTGTGTCCCGCCCCTACTCGTTCCGGTCGTGCCATGAAATCCTCCTGAAAATGACAGCAAAATTGAAGTGCGCCCACCTTACGTTCAGCCCTGGACCTTGTCAAGAAATCGCCGGCCCAGCTCTTGTCAGCAATGGAACGGCAGTGTTATGACGCCAATGGCTAGCAACTCGGCTTAGTACCGACGGCCAAAAATCGACGGACGAGGATTCATCAATGGCGCGCAGGCAATCCTATGACCGGCAACTACGCAGCATCGGCCAATCTCTCGAAGCGCAGCGCATTCAAGTTTTCGAACTCACCCGGCAAGGCGAACAATACTCGGTGCGCGGCGAGCCGGAAAAGGAGACTTCGCTCTTGGCAACGCTACGCAACTGGCAAATGCGCCTGCGCAGCGAAGGCATGACGACGGCGCTGACCTATACGAGTGAAGACCTTGATGAACTCGACCGCCAGGGCTCGGCCAACCGAACCCAAAGCAACCGGCTGCCGGACTTTCACAGTTTGCCGAACACCCTGCGCACCGTCGGCGGTTATCTGGAATCGAAAAATGCCGAACTGATGGAACTGCACAAAAAGCAGCTCAGTGTCACGATTTTGTCGCGCAACAAGGCGGGTTATCCAGAGTTGGAAGAGCGCAGTCTGGGATCGCTCTACGAGCTGTTCGTCAAACTACACGCTCGGCGGAACAAACCGGCGGCGCCGTAGAGCGCATGCTCGGCGGATCAAGCACTTTTTTCGCGCAACATCTTTTTCAATTCATCAAACGACGACCTGCTAATCACCCGGTCGAACTGCGAGCGGTAGTTGTTGACGATGCTGATGTTTTCGATCACGGCATCATAGACGTTCCATCGACTGTCAGTGCGTTTTAAGCGATAGAGTACCGGGCTTTCCTCGCCTTTGGCGTTGATCACTTTCGATTCGACCTCGGCGTAGTCGCCGTCGATCGTTTCCCGGACGAACACCGCGCGCTCGCCCTGGTAGAGATCGACTTTCTCTGAGTAAACCTTCTCCAGGAATGCCCGAAACAATTTGAGGAATTCCTGCTGTTCGGCCGCGGTGCGCCGGCGCCAGTGCGCTCCCAGGGTACGTCGCGCCATTTCATCGTAGTCGAAAACCGAGTTGATAATCTCCTTGAGCCGCTCAACTCGTTCTTTTTTCATATCCGGCGACTTAAACTTGGGGTCTTTCAAAATTGCCATTACGCGGTCAGCCACCGACTTGACGATCTCCAGCGGTTCACCCGCGTAGGCGAGCATCCCATCCAGGTGAAGGGTCAGCGTCAACGCCGATGCAACCAATAACTTCTTCGCGCAAGCATTCATCGCCACACCTATTTATTTTGAAAAGTGTTTTCCCTAACCGAGCAGTAAGATCCCCCAAACCACCACCGCCAGGACGATAGAACATAAAACCCCGGCGGAACCCAAATCCTTTGCCAGTCCGGATAGCTTGTGACGCTCCTCGCTAATTCGATCCACCACGGTCTCGATCGCGGTGTTGAGCATCTCAACGACCACCACGAGCAGCGCGCTGCCGATCATGAGGGCGCGCTCGATGGCGTTTCGCCCAAGCACCAATCCGGCCGGAATCACCAAGATTAAAACATAGACCTCATAGCGCAACGACGCCTCGGAATGCCAAGCTTGGGTCAAGCCATTTAAAGAATTTTTCGAGGCATTGATCAACCGCTGCAACGGACTGATGTGGTTATCCTTCATGCTGGTAACATTGCGCCATAGTTCTGTTTTACGTCGGTTGCGATAT
>DASSGE010000607.1:0-2497 GCA_035693605.1 Binatia bacterium | reverse complement strand
CCATCCCAACGGCAGCGCAACAGTCTTTCCGCGCCGAGCAAGAACAATTGCAGATTCGCCTGTGCCATAATTACCTCCGCCGAGTTTCAGATTGGTTTTTGATTTAACACGCCGTACGCTAAGCAAAACACCCGGCGCCGTCAAGCCGCCACCGGTGATTGGCTAAAATGCGCTGGATATTCTTGGCGCTTTTGCATTACATTGGCAGCCATCATGCGACCGGTACTGCCGCCCAACCCCAATCCCCATGCGCCCTGCTTCAATTTGCCGCCGGGTGCTTGCGACACGCATCTGCACGTCTACGGTCCTTTCGATCGTTATCCACTGGCGACCGAGCGCGGCTACGATCCAGATCCGCGTTCAACGCTGGACGATTATTTGCAGACTCATCGCGCTCTCGGCTTGCAGCGTGCCGTCATCGTCACCGGCAGCGGCAATGGAACGAACAATCGCATCACCTATGACGCACTCAAGCGCATGAACGGCAGTTTCAAAGGACTCGCTCTACTCGACCCGACAATTACCGATTTAGAACTTAGAGAGTTCAAAGAGTGCGGCTTCAGCGGCTTTCGTATCAAAACCAACGGCCGCGGCGGCCTCTCCTTCGATGACAGCAAACGCATGGTCGCGCGCACCGCGGGATTCGGCTGGCATGTCGAGTTCATGTCGCAATCACTTTCTGAAGTGGTCGGCGCCATGCCGTTTTTGAATTCCCTCAGAGTTTCTTACATGTTTGATCACGTCGCCCACGCCGAGCCACACATGACCGGCAAAGATAGGGAATTTGCCGAGCTGCTGCGGATTCTTAAAAACGAACAGCAAGCCTGGATCAATCTCTACAGCTTCTACCAACTATCAAAAGCCGGCCCGCCTGATTATCACGACATGATCGATGTCGTTCAGGCCATTATCGCCAACCGTTCCGACAATATAGTCTGGGGCAGCAATTGGCCCCACGGCGGCGTGCGGGTGCCGATACCCGACGACGGCGACCTGCTCGATTTTTTATTCACGGCAGTGCCCGACGAAAAAACCCGCAACGCAATTCTCGCTGACAACCCGGCACGGCTCTATGGCTGGCCCATATAATCCATTGGACGATTGGACCAGCTTGAACCGAACGAAAAGAATCTGTCGTCGGAGTTTTGACCGCTTGAAACTTAAACAACTCCGCAGGAGGTAAAAATGTACGGTTGGCGCGCTCGCATCGGTCACGTCGCCCCATCGCGCGGCGACACTCTGGTCTACGAATTTTACAAAATGTTTCCCGAGGGCTTCATGATGCTCAACACCACGGGGACGGTGCGCCAGCTGGTCGACAGCGATTTTGAGGCGCAGCTGAGCCGCATCGAAGAAGCGGTGCAGGACCTGGTCGACAATAACTGCGACTCGATTATCTTTAGCGGCTCACCGCTATTCACCCGATTGCCATTCGGCGCCGATCGGGAATTAGGCAAGAAACTCTCCGATAAGTTCGGAGTTCCTGTCGCTGCCGGCTTGACGGCGGAAGTCGAAGCGCTCAAAGCGATGAAATGCACGAAACTGGTCGTCGGCACCCCCTACGAAGATGAGATCAATCAACGGCTCAAGCGCCATCTCGAACAGTGCGGCTTCGAAGTGTTGCAAATCGCCGGTTACGGCGTACGCAAAAACGCCCAGCTTACAGACTTGCCGGTGCATGCATCGTACAAGATCGCCAAACGGCTCTACGCCAAAGGGCGCGATGCCGACGGCGTATTTATCCCCTGCCCACGCTGGCCGACCATCACCGATGTTCAGCTCCTGGAGGACGAAATCGGCAAACCGGTTATTACCAGCAGCCTGGCATGCAGCTGGTACGCCATGAAATTGATCGATATTAAGGAAAATGTGAAAGGTTTTGGCCGCTTGATGGAAAGTTTGGCACCCTAGGGTCAGCCTTAAATGCAACTTCACCGTGTTACTTTTTAATTTTGTGACGTCTAAAGAATAGGCAAGCAATAAGGAGGGCAAAAAATGTCGTGGATCAAAGCAGCATTTCTTACCGGTGTTCTCAGTAGCATGATGGTCAATTTTACCCCGGATAGCATGGCCGCCGAATGGGCGTGGGGGCAGGGCCGTGGTGGTTGTCAACGCGGCGACCGATTGAACATTCAAGACTTGGATATGTCACCGGACCCGCTCGTTGAGGGTCAACGGGTTCGCGCGTGGAAAGTGCGTGTCGATTTCAGCGGCCGGCGCGATTGCGAAACCGACATATTAGTTCGCGAGGGTAATAATATCGTCGGTCACGCGCGCAATTACAAATTGCGTCCTGGCGTCAATGAGGTCGAGATTCCCGCCGTTGAGAGCTTTCGTTACACTGGCCGCGAACACTGTTTCAACGTTCAGGTCGACCTCGACGGCTCGCGTCAGCAGGTCGACGCCGCGCGCCGCTTTTGCGCCCGCCAGCGGACCATGTGGAGCATGCGCGAACCCGACGACCGCGGCCGCGCACAATACCGCTAGCAAGTAATAG
>DASSGE010000606.1:0-2616 GCA_035693605.1 Binatia bacterium | reverse complement strand
GCATCCTGCGCCTGAAAATTGAAGCCGATGCCGCTGAACGATTTGTTCTTCATAGACTGGCGGTCTTGCAGGTAACGATTCGACTTGTTGCGCACCATATGATAGTCGGCGGTCAATTCGTCGCGGCCGCGCAAAATCAACTCGCGCGACAACGGCCGCTGGCGGCTGAATACAATGACGAATTTCCAGTGATTGCGATCGTCGATGGGCACATGCCAATTGACCGAATATCCTTCCGCCGCCGTTTGCCCAGGGAAAGTGCTGAAGTTGGGCATGATGAAGTTGGACGTGCGGAAATAAATTTGTTCATCTGCGAGATCGCGAACAGTAAAAATCCGCACACCGAAATCGGTGAGCTCCAGCTCGATCCTCGGCGCCAGATCTGCGCCGAACAGCGCATTGGGCGAACTCTCGCTGCCGGTGACGCGCCGTTGCTTGTCGAGCTCGGTCAATTCCAGGTTGCGATGCAAAAACGACAGATGCACCGGATCGATGTTGCCTTCGTTGGACTGAAGATAGTTGCAGGAGTGATGAATTTTGGAAACGAAGCGCTGATCTTCGGGCACGTGAAGAAACTCATAGTTGGGCAACAACGGCGGAAGGCCGGGGCCGATATAGGCGAAGATGACGCCGCCGGCTTCCTGACAAGGGAACGACGGTTGGCAAAAGGCGTCACGGTTTTCACCGCCATTGGGCTCGCCCGGTTGTTCGAGAATCTTCCCGTTCACATCGTACAACCAGCCATGGTAAATGCAGCGCAAACCGCCGTCTTCCAAGCGGCCATAACTGAGATCGGCGCCGCGGTGGCAGCAATGCGCATCGAGGACGCCTAGGCGACCTTTTTCATCGCGGAAAATCGCCAACTCCTCGCCCATCAAGGTCACCGCCAACGGCGCCCCGGCGGCTTTTAACTCTTCGGACAACGCCACCGGCTGCCAATAACGGCGCAACAACTCGCCGCACGGCGTGCCGGCGCCGGTTTGAGTTAGAAGTTCGTTCTCCTCTCGCGAAATCATAGCTTCAATGCCTTATCCTATTATTTTCCTCGCCACTGATTTGGCGAGGGCTCCGAAAATCTCCCCCCGCCGAATCACACCCCCGGAAATGGAATGACGCCTCTAAACTTGGCAATCGTCTTCTCGCGCAGCTCGCGGCTCGACCGGCTGACTTTGGGAAATTTATCTTTCCAATGATATGGCCGCACGGCGTAGAAAATCGCCCTACCGTTGGTGTGATCTTTGTTATCGCGCTTTTCCGGCGGCATGCGCGGGTCAAGCGGCGTCGACCAGCAACCGTCGACGATGTCGATGTTGGTCGGCGGATCGACCCGAGTCATCATCGCCCACAAGACTTCTTTCATGTTGGTCGGGTCGATATCTTCGTCGACGACAACGACATAGCGCCCATTGCGATTGGCCGCGGCGCAGCTGAGCGCCGCTTGTCCGGCCTGCTTGGCATGGCCGGGATATTTTTGCTTGATCGAAACAACGGTCATATAAGACGTGTGGTTGTAAACTCCGGCGATGTCTTGTATGCCCGCGCTCTCGAGCTGATCCCACAAGACGCCGGCGGATATATGCAGATCCATCTTCACCGCTCCGGGCCAGAGCGGCGCCTCGTCTTCGAGTATCGGATCATTGCGATGGTAGATCGCTTTGACGCGAATGATCGGCTGGTTCTCTCCGGTGCCCGTCGTGCCGCCGGAATAGTAGCCCGGCCACTCGCCGAAAGGTCCCTCGGCGCGCGCCTCCTCCGACGGCGGCGGAATCTCGCCTTCGATGGCGATCTCCGAAGACGCGGGAATCGGCAAACCGGTGACGGGACCGCGCAACACCTCCAGCGGCCGGCCGATCAAACCGCCCGAGATCTCCATCTCCGAGCGGCCGTAGGGGAACTTAGTATACGATGGCATGAACACCATCGGATGCTGGCCGTAACTCGCCACCACCGGGCAGCTCTTGCCCTTCTCCCAATATTTGGCGCAAATCTGCCGGCCGTTCTGCCCCGGGCTCATCCAGATGCCAAGCGTATTCTTATCATGGAGCTGCATGCGATAGGTGCCGGTGTTGACATAGCCGCTGTCGGGATCGCGGTTGATCAAACCTCCACCCGGCCCGAAGTAACGCCCGCCGTCGTTTTCGTGAAAACGCAGCGCCGGGAATTTCAGCATATCGACGTCGGCGCCAGTGAGCTTGTTCTCGAACAGCGGCGAGGTGCCGACTTCCTTGGGCGGGATCGGTTCGGCGCTGCGAACTTTGCGCGCGGCTAAGCGCAAGGTCTCCAATTTGGTTTTGTCCGTCGGCAAACCGAGCGCCAGGGCGACGCGACGATAGGCGGCATAGGGCAAACTGCAAACTCGAAAACCCGCGGGATAACCTTTAACTTTGTCGAAGATCAGCATCGGCGGCTGCGGCACCAATTCGGCGGTGGACTCAACCAAGGCGCCAATCTCGGCATTCCAGTCGGCATTTTCGATTATCCGAAAGTCGCTGATCTTTTTCGCCGCTTCAACGAAGCTGCGAAAGTCTGTGTAAGCAAGTTCAGACATGGGATCTCCCTCGGTCTAGTTGTGTGAATCTTTTGAACCAGTTCGATGCTGGCCAACTAACGCGGAAT
>DASSGE010000605.1:0-4776 GCA_035693605.1 Binatia bacterium | reverse complement strand
CGATGAGAGTGTTTTTACCGGTTCCAGCTTTTCTGACGATCAACTCTGCGGCATCACCTTGCTCAATGCTGCGCCTCACTTTATTGCCGACAAAGCGTCCGGAGATGCGTTCGAGGTAGGCCTTGCTGTCGCGCGAGAATTGTTCGACCAGTTTGTCGAAGTGCCGCGCCCGGTCAGCGGAAGTAAGCAAAGTTTCGACATCGATCACCGCCAACAACTCCACCGGCAGTCTAAAGGCTTCTGCAAAAGCACGTGCCCAGGGCACCACCTGCTCTGCCGTCTTCGAGCCGTCGAGTGGTATTAATAAGCTCGTGAACATGATCTACACCCGCCCCGTATTAGTCGCCCCTCCATCCTGTTCTAGTGTCATGCGCAAGCACTATGCCACCGCACAATAGACCCCCTGTCGTTCTGAACCCCAATAACTTCCACAATTTTGACAAAATCGTTTCTCCGGCTTCGCAATGTTGCGATACAAATCCACAACAACCCCAAAAAGACTCCGAGCAGCGAATTTTGATGGGCCTCGGCAAATTAAACAAGTGTGCGCGGCTCGTGGGTCGATACCGATATAGCTCGTATTTCGGCGCGAGGCCTATCTACCGAAGGCACAGTTGTGCCGGTGCATCGAGAGCCCCCAAGCGCGATGGCATGGTTACCTTGGGTTACGGCCCAGTGGGACTCCCGATCATTCCGTGACTCTGTCCGCCAAGCCGGAATCTCAAATCTCCCATGTCGTTTGCCGATAGTGTCAGGTATAATCCACTGACGCTGCTAGCGTCGACACTGGCCCACGACTACGCCCGATGCTTATCACAAATGGACAATTTCGCGTCGGCACATCCGGCTATCAATATGACCATTGGCGCGGAATTTTTTATCCGCCGACTTTGCCCAGAAAGAACTGGTTCGCATTTTACGCCGAGCACTTCGATACCGTCGAAATCAATAATACGTTTTACGGCTTACCCTCAGCCGAGAGCGTTGATAGCTGGCTTAAACAGGCGCCCTCGGAATTCTGCTACACGCTAAAATTCAGCCGCTATGGCTCACATTTGAAGCGGCTAAAAGAGCCGCGCGCAACGATAAAGAACTTTTTGCAACGCGCCCGCCGGCTGAAAACAACGCTCGGTCCAATTCTCGTGCAACTGCCGCCAAAATGGGATGTGAATATTGGACGACTCCATGGCTTTTTAAACGCGGCATCACGGTCAATTCGCTGGTCCTTCGAGTTCCGCGATCGTCGTTGGTTATGTGAGGAGGTGTACGCCGTTTTGCAGCGCCATAATGCGGCCTTGTGTATTCACGACATGATCGAGAATCACCCGCGGCGGCTTACCGCTGACTGGACTTACCTGCGTTTTCACGGCGACCATTACAGCGGGAACTACTCGGCGCAATCGTTGAAGCAACAGGCCAAATGGATCACCCAACAGCTCGCCGACGGCAGAGATGTTTTTGCCTACTTCAACAACGACGCCCAAGGCCATGCGTTGGGAAACGCCGCCGACTTGAAAAGGTATGTCGGTATTTAGGTGCTAATGCGTTGAAAGACCCATTAGCATCAATACCACGCTAAGCCTCTGCTCAAGGAATGATTATACCAAGGGAGACGACCATGGGGCCGCTCAGAAGTGTCGTGTTTCTGTGACGTGAAGGCGCAATTGTTTACGGGAGCCGGAGGGAGTCCTTTATTCCAGCACGTAAGCTTTTATTTCAAGGAGAATGAGCAACCGACTTCGCGATCGGATGACTCTTTTGCGGTGCGCGCATGAATGCGTCGCCGACTCGAAAGTGAAGTCGATCCACCGCCGATTGGAGCTGTCTTTGCTCGTCCATCAGCACCGTTCGGAGTTCCTCAAGCAGAGATGGCGGCGACTCTTCTTCAGGAATCCGAAACAAATAGGCAAGACGGCCCAGACTCACGCTACCCGAAAATACTGAAAGCGGGATAGAAAGAAACAGCGGGATCGCGACCGGTAAAATCCACACAGATAGTGCCGCGTCAAACCACGAGATCGCCGCGAGGCTGCCCCACGCAATCAACGTCGCCACACGATGCGCGCGCGTCGCTTCTTCCCAAGCCGTACCACTGGCCGAGCGTTGCTGGGTGGTCCATTTGATCGGTCTGCCGATAAGCGTCAACAGAACGAATTTGCAATGAAACCACATACGCAACGGCGCAAGAAACGTGGACAGAATGATCTCACAAATAATACTTATTCCGAGCGTGGCGATGCCGCCGAAGCGTTTAGCTTCGCCCTTCTTAAGGATCAACAAATAGCTAAATAGCTTCGGCAAGAACAATAGCAATGCGGTTGTGCTCGCCAATGCGATCGCCCATTCGGGACGCCATTGCGGCCAGATCGGAAAGAGACTGGGTTGGGAAGAAAAGTAAGCCGGAGTGACAAGCGACTGGTAGGCAACGTGAATCGTGTTGAGAATTAAAAATCCTGCCCAGAAAAACGCAGAGACATAGGCCATCACTCCCATCGCTAAAATCGCCCGATGACCGCTCTTGATACCTTCAGCGAACAGTATACGCAAATGTTGCAGATTGCCTTGGCACCACCGCCGGTCGCGTTTCAGCTCATCGAGCAACGTCGGCGGCGACTCCTCGTAGCTGCCGGGTAAATCCGGCGCGAGCCAAACTTCGAGACCGGCTCGCCCCATGAGCGCCGCCTCGACGAAGTCGTGACTCAGAATCTCCCCTCCCAGCGGCGGGCGCCCCGGTAACCGCGCCAACCCGCAATGTTTGATAAATGATTCGATGCGAATAATCGCATTGTGGCCCCAATAATAGCTTTCGCCGAGTTGCCAGAAATGCAGGCTGGCACTGAACAACGGGCCGTAAGCGCGGCTGGCAAACTGCTGCATTCGTGCGAATAGCGAATGGCCATTGACGATTGTGGGTGTGGATTGAATGATTCCGACTTGCGGCGAGGCTTCCATCATTCGAGCGAGACTCAGCATGGCCGCTCCGGTCATGAGGCTGTCTGCGTCCAGCACGATCATATAATCATAGTTGCGCGACCAGCGCCGCAAGAAGTCCGCGATGTTGCCGCTCTTGCGCTTGATGTTTACGCGCCGGCGGCGGTAATAGATCCTGCCGAAACCATTCACGGCGCGGCAGGTTTCCGCCCAAGCCGTTTCTTCCTCGATCTGACGTCCCGGCGTGCCCGTGTCGCTCAAAACAAAAAAGGTGAATTTGTGCCCTTGGCCGGTTTTGCGAAGTGATCGATACATCACTTCGATGCCGGCGAAGCAACGTCTCACATCTTCGTCGCAAATCGGCATGACAATGGCTGTGCGACCGCGCAACGGGCGATCTTCGCGCACCTCGGCGGGGCCATAGGTCATCTTGCGATTACGCAAAAGCATCCAGAATCCGGCGATGGTGCTCCAAAATGAAAATGATATCCAGCCGAACAGGATGACGAACGTGGTTACGATAACAATCTGCAGATAATCGAAATCGGGAGATGGAAAGGTTTGCACCAGTGACCAGCTGGCCACGATCGTTTGGGCAATTACAAGGAGCGCCAGTAACGTGCGCCGCCGTATCGCGACTCGGTGCCAGGGGGCGAGCCGTTTTGCCGATGATCCCCGGTCGAGTCCCGCCGCTCGTCGGCTGATCCGGAGCTTCTTCCACGCAACGCGCAGCGGATTGCGCTCCAACGGGCGCGGCGCCATAGATACGCGAGCGATGCGGGGCATGGCAATGCCGCCACGATCCGGACCGCTAGGAAAGTCTTCCGCAGCATCGAGTATTCGCCGCAAACTCATGGCGCTGCACCGACAGGCGTGCACGAGCCTGCGAAATCTACTGAATTGTTGCGGTCGCGTCGAATGTAGCGCAGGCGCAAGCGAGCGTCGATATGACTTACGCTTAGGCCGGCGCGCTGAAGTAAATCGTTCATGCTTCGAGTTGATAATTCCATGTTTCAGTGAGCGCATCGCCGCCGTTCTGCAGAAAGGCCCGGAGCTCAAGCGGTCGTCCCTTGGGTCGTCTGACCTGGAAACTCAATCTCCAACCCCCCGTCACTGCATTGCGGAAGACGCTGTGCTGAATCAACTGACCGTCAGGACCGAGGGATATGACCGCCTTGACCGGTGCTGATTCCGGGAGCGCGCGAATTTTTTGTCCATCGAAATCGATCACGATGCGCTTCAGATCCTCTTTATCACCGATGCCTACTCGGGTTGCCGTGGCTCGTCCTGCGGCGGGACCAAGCGGCTCATTGGTCTGGAAAGATATTCGATAAGCGATATCGAAAGGCTCCCCGACTCCTGGTAAAGCGCGCGGCATCCAATACGCTACGATGTTGTCGTTTGTCTCCTTACGACTGGGGATTTCCACAAGCTTGACAAAACCTTTGCCCCAATTGCCGACCGGCGTGATCCACGCGTTTGGACGCAGCTCATGGCGCGTTTCCAGATCCTCGTAATTTTGGAATCTACGATCGCGCTGCAGTAAACCAAAGCCGCGCGGATTGTCGAACTCAAAATAACTGACACGTAGTTTTTCCGGATTGCCGAGCGGACGCCAGAGCCACTCACCGGCACTTGAGTGTATCGCAAGGCCATCCGAGTCGTGGACCTCGGGTCGCCAGTCTTCGGTGGGCCGCGGTTTCTCCTCGCCGAAAAGAAACATACTCGTCAGCGGCGCGATGCCAAGTTCCGCGACCGGTTTGCGTAGGAACAACCGGGCGCGCACATCAACCACGGTCCGATCTCCGGGTTGGACAAGGAACGAATACGCGCCCGCCACGCTCG
>DASSGE010000604.1:0-2798 GCA_035693605.1 Binatia bacterium | reverse complement strand
GCCTTGCGCGACGGCACTTGGGCGAACGGCACGAAGGAGGACCAGGTCATCGCGATGATCGGGAAGAATTGCAGCAGCGGCAACACCAACATCAACAGGCCGCCCAGCCAGCGCCATTTACCCAGCGCGACCCGGGTAGGCCGGAAGTTTTTGCCGCTAATGGTGGTAAATTTATAAGTCTTGCTGGTGATGCGGTAATAGGGAATCAAACCCAAGGCGACCAGGCCGATGAGAATGATCGAGTAGGCGCTGGCTTCGCCGTATTTAGGAATTAGGCCGCCTTTGATTTGCAGATAGATTTTCGTCGTCAGCACTTCGACGCCGGCGGGAATGCCGATCAGCGCCGGAATCTCGAATGCTTCGAGGGAACGAATGATCGTCAGAATGAGCACTGCTAACACACTGGGGAGGGCCAGCGGAAAGGTTACACGCCGAAACACTTGCCAACCTGTGCTGCCAGCGGTGGTGGCGGCTTCTTCAAGCGAGGGGTCCATGGAGCGAAACGGCGTTGACATCAGCAAAAAAACGATTGGAATCCACAGAAAGCTCTCCACCAGCACCATGCCGCTCATGGAAAAAATATTAAACAGGGGTTGTCCGGTATAGGCGATCACCGGCGCGTTCAACATCCCGGCTTTGGGTCCAAGCAGCATGATCCAGCCGACGACTTTAATGTTGCCGGGAATGGCGAACGAGACATACGCCGAAATATAAGCGAGCTTGCGAAACGGCGCGTCGCTGCGCTCGGCGAGCCAAGCCAGCGCGGTGCCGTACACTAGCGCCACCGCTGAACTGCCAAAGGAGTAGATCAACGAGTTGGCCAGCAGGGTTTTCACGTCGCCAAGCGACTCGATGATATTAGCGAAATGCTGAATCGTGAAACTGCCAGCTTGCAGACCACGGTCGGTGACGAGGCTCGTGTGCAATATGAAAAAGAATGGCGGCAGCACTAAGTAGGCCAGAGTCACGCCGGTGAGCAAGAACATGATCTGGGCTGGATTACGCATCATCAAGGCGAACATAATAGCACCCCTTTCAAACCGGCTAATCCGGTTTTCCGGCGACGGCCGGGCGGCAGTCCATCGACTGGGATATATATTACAAATCGGTCACGTAAGACAATTGGCTTACTGGAACAAGGTCAGGAGTTCGGTATTTAGGCGTCAGAAGCAAAGCCGGAAGAAACTCCGTGCTGCTGTGCTTCTTACCACCTAACAGCTAGTTTCCTAAGCCCATGGGCCGATGTAAGGTTCGCCGGTGTAGGTGTCGGCTAGCGGTTCGAGAATGTCCGGCCAGCGGTTCGGATCGATTTTGCGGCGCAATTCTTTGGGCCGGGGTTGGCCCTGCCAACCGATCTGCTCCATGGCGTAATAAAGCTCGATGCAGTGGCCGTCGGGGTCGAACGCGTACGCGGCATAGTCGATGCCGGGGTGGAGTTCCGGCGGGATAATATCGGTCTCGACGCGCACGCCGTTGTCGCGCAGGAAATTTACCGCGTCTTTCAATTGCCGGTAGTTCGCCAATTGCAAACCAAAAGACAGGTTCGACGTGGTCTCACTAAGCCCGAGCTTCTTGCGCCATGACTTCGGAAAAATTCCCAATGAATGATGCTCGTTGTTGCAGCGCAGGAAGGCGCAGCGCTCGCCCTGCCACTCGACCTCTTCGGTCAAAGTGAAGCCGAGCACTTGGGTATGCCAGCGTTTGAGTTCTTCATAATCGTCGACAAACAGTTTCACCGGACCGACTCGGGTGATTTTGAATGGCTGCGGCAAAAGTAAGCCATCAACGTTGTAATTGAGTGGCATCTGGCTGAGAAAACGGGCGCCGTCCAAAACATTGATGCCTTTCTTTATGTCATCGGTGATGAGCTGGTAGTCCGGCAGCTGGGGTTCGGTTGGCGCCACCGCGGTCCCATGGCGCATGGCGACAGGACGGGCGTAGCCGTTCCAACTGATCTGTTCGATGCCGTAATAAAGCTCGAAGATTTGTTCGTCGGGCGCCCATACATAAAGGTGAAACTGCGAGCCGCCGCCGCCGGCACGTCCCTCGCGCATAACCTCGACGCCGATATCATGAAAATACCGGGTCGCTTCGGCCATTTCGGCGACGCTCTGTACCTGCCAGGTAATTTGATTGATGTCGTTTTCCGCGCGGAAATGTTTGGCGTTGCGGCCGGCGTATTGACGATCGTTGAATTTCTTTTTGTCGAACAGCGCGAACGAGTGATGATCGCCGGCGTGGCGGCCGAAGTAACCGGCGCCGGCAGGTTCGGTTATAAAAAATCCCAGTAGATCGAAATAAAAACGCCGGCTGGCTTCCAGGTCCTCGGCATTGAAACCGAAATGGCCGAGGCGAAGGATCTTAAACGGGCGATCGAGAGCAACGCCGCCGACGTTGTATTTCCCACCATCGGTCTTTGCCATGTCTTTTCTCCTCTATTACGCTTTCGGTAATCGATACCTTATCTTCAACAGTCGCTAGTTACCGCACCGGTGCCGTGATGACCGCTTCCGGGGTGTACGCCGATGAACCGGACTGGTTGGTCGCCTTGACGCGGTAAATATAGGTTTGATTAGCCGTCACGGTATCATCCATATACGTCGTAGTATTCGCCGCTACGCTCCCGACAGTCTTCCATACGCCGCGGCAAGTCACGGTCATATTGGCGCTACGAATATCCCGCAGAATCTGGTCGCAACGCTCAATGATAAAACCGTTTTCATTGTTAGAGTTATCCTTCCAACTGAGCTGAACCGAGCTGCGCACGGGGCTCGCGGTATTGGCCGTCGCAACTTGGG
>DASSGE010000603.1:0-8854 GCA_035693605.1 Binatia bacterium | reverse complement strand
CTTTTGCGCGACATGGATCTCGACGAGATCACCCGCGTCTTCGCGGTTTTACAGGCTGCGCGCCGGCGCGATGCGATGATTTATCTGGCCGGTAACGGCGGCAGTGCGTCGACCGCTTCTCACTGGGCCAATGACCTCGGCAAAACTGCCAAAATACCCGGGCAGCGGCCGCTGCGGGTTTTGAGCCTTACCGATAACATTTCCTGGCTGACTGCGCTCGCCAATGACGAAGGCTATGACCGCAGTATTGCCGGCCAATTGGAGAACTTCGCCCGCCCCGGAGACGTTTTGCTAGCGATCTCCGCCAGCGGCAATTCGCCAAACCTAATCCGCGCCGTCGAACTGGCGCGCGAGCGCGGCGTCATCACCGTCGGACTCCTGGGTTTTGACGGCGGCGTGTTGCGACAAATGGTCGACGAGCGGCTGTTCCTGCCGACGCGCAAGGGCGCCTACGGGGTTGTCGAAAGCGCCCATGTCCTGGTCTGCCATCTACTGACGTATTGCCTAGCGCAAGCCGAGTTGTGTAACCCGGTGGCCTTTGACGGCACCCGGCCGAGCGCAATGCAGCAAGGCAGCATCTAGAAACGCATCATGAAAATTCCACAACGGCCAACGCAAGCGGTGATTCTTGCAGGCGGGCAGGGGACACGGCTCCGTCCCTTGACTGAAACCGTACCCAAACCGATGGTGCAAGTCGGCGGCAAACCATTCCTTGAATACCAAATTGAACAGCTGCGCGATCAGGGTTTCGAGCGGGTGGTCCTCCTGCTCGGCTATCTGCCGGAAGTTGTCCGGGATTATTTCGGTGACGGCCGGCGCTGGGATTTGTCGATCGAATATTCGGTGACCGCAGTTGACGACGATACCGGTCGGCGAATCAAATTGGCCGAACCCTTGTTGGAGCCGTATTTTTTACTTTTGTACTGCGACAATTACTGGCCGATGCACTTCGCCGCGATGTGGCGCTTTTTCGTCGAAAAAAATGTCGCGGCGATGATTACGGTGTATCGCAATCGCGACGCCTACACACGCAGTAGCGTGCGGGTCGAAGAGGATGGCATGGTGTCGGTCTACGACAAGCTTGGCACCGCGCCAGGCTTGAATGGGGTCGAGATCAGTTATGCGATTCTCAGTAAATCGGTTATCGATCTCCTCAGTGGCGAAAATCAGTTGTTCGAGACCACGGTCTATCCTGAACTCGCCACGCGCCGGCAACTCGCCGGTTTTGTCAGCGACCACCGTTACTACAGCGTCGGCGCGCTGCATCGCTTGCCGCTGACCGAGGAATTTTTCCGGCGCAAAAAAACCGTCATTCTCGACCGCGACGGCGTATTGAATCAAAAGCCGGCGCGCGCCCATTACGTGCGCGACTGGAATGAATTTGTCTGGCTGCCCGGCGCGCTCGATGCTTTACGGTTGCTGCACGAGAACGATTACCGAGTCATTGTTGTTTCAAATCAAGCGGGAGTCGCCCGAGGCGCGATGAGCCAAACAGCATTGGCCGAGCTTCACGCCAGGATGAGGCACTCGGTCGAAGCTGCTGGCGGCGAAATCGCCGGGATCTATACCTGTCCGCATGATTGGGACGAGGGCTGCGACTGTCGGAAACCCGCTCCGGGCATGCTGTTTGCGGCGCAGCGTGATTTTCATCTCGATCTAACCCGCTGCTGTTTCCTCGGCGATGACGAGCGCGACGCCAGCGCGGCCGAGCGCGCCGGGTGCCGGTTCATAAAGGTATCGGACTCACGACCATTGCTCGACTGCGTCAGGCAGCTTCTGGACAATGATCGTTCCATTAAAATCTCCAAACAAAATGCAACAGGAAAGGAATTTATCCATGTCTGAAAGAATATTAATCACCGGTCACAACGGTTATCTCGGCTCGATCATGGTGCCGATTATGGTCAATGCCGGCTACGACGTCACCGGCCTCGACACCGGCTATTACGAGCGTTGTACGCTGGTTCCCGATACGGCTCAAATTCCGGCATTGCGCAAAGATATTCGCGAAGTCCGGCCCGACGATCTCGCCGGATATCACGCGGTGATTCACTTGGCGGCGCTGAGCAACGACCCGATCGGCAATCTCAACTCGCGCTGGACCAAGGAAATCAATCTCAACGCCAGCGTGCAGTTGGGACGCCTGGCAAAGCAAGCCGGCGTGCAGCGGTTTCTGTTTTCATCCTCCTGCATCATGTACGGCATGTCGGAAACCCAGGTGGTCGATGAGCAATCTCCCCTTGACCCGAGAACCGAATACGCGCGCTCGAAAGTGAGTGCAGAGCGCGGGCTCGCCGAACTGGCGGACCAACGCTTTGCCCCGGTGTTTCTGCGCAACGGCACGTTATACGGGTTATCGCCGCGCATGCGCTTCGACACCGTATACAACGATCTGATGGCCAACGCCGTGGCGTGCGGCAGAGTGGTGGTGCACGGCGATGGCACGCCCTGGCGACCGGTAATCCATGCTGAAGACGCTGCGCGCGCCTTCCTCGCGATTTTGCAGGCGCCATTGGACAAAGTTCGCAATCAGGCGTTTAACGTCGGCGCCAATCATTTGAATTATCAGGTGCGCGAGCTTGCGGAAATCGCCGTTGAAACGGTTCCCGGTTGCCGCCTAGAGGTGCAGTCGCAACCCGGCGCGGACCAACGCACTTACAAAGCAGATTTCAGCAAATTCGCGCGCACGTTTCCCGACTTCAAATTCCGATGGTCCGCGCAACTCGGCGGCAAGGAGCTGTGCCGCGCCTTTCGCGCCATCGATTTGACGCCGTCGGATTTGTACGACAAGCGCTTTACCCGATTGAAATGGCTCAATCACTTATTGACAAGCCGCGAGATCGGCAGCGACCTGCGTTGGTCTGAAGTCACCGCTAATGTCGCCTGAAGGCTCCGGCAAAATTCACGTAACAACCCGAGACGGTGCGGAGGAGATATGATTGACGGCGTGAAAATTATTCCGCTCAAACAAATCGCCGATGAGCGCGGTAAAATTATGCATATGATGAAGTGCACCGATGCGCATTTTATACGCTTCGGCGAAATTTATTTTTCCTGCGCCTGGCCGGGAGTCGTGAAGGCGTGGCACGTGCATAAGTCGATGACGATCAATAACGCCGTACTTTCGGGACGGGCCAAACTGGTCATGTACGATTTGCGCGAGGGCTCGCCGACCCGCGGCGTGCTGCAGGAGGTGTTTCTCGGTGAAGATAATTATTGCCTGGTGCAGATGCCGCCGGGGATTGCCAATGGCTATAAAGCTTTCGGCGATAAGATGGTGATTCTCGCCAACTGCGCGACCGAAGCGCATGATCCCGAAGAGATGATGCGCATCGATCCGTTCAGTAAAGAGATTCCTTACGATTGGGCGGTGAAGCATGGCTAGCCTCTATGATCCGGGCGTGATCATGACGCGGACACCGCTGCGGGTGAGCTTTGCCGGCGGCGGCACCGATCTTGCCGAATTTTACGAGCGCGAGCCGGGCGCGGTCTTCAGCACGGCGATCGATAAATATATCTACGTTACGGTCAAGCGCCACGGCAGCGTCTTCAACGAAGCCATCCGGCTCAACTACTCGCGCAGCGAACAGGTGCAGCGGGTGGGCGAAATTGAAAACGACATCGCGCGCGAATGCTTGCGCTTGTTGGCCATCGAGCCGCCGATCTATGTGAGCACTGTCGCTGATCTCCCGGCATCGACGGGGCTCGGCGGGTCGAGCAGTTTTGCCGTCGGGCTCCTCAATGCGTTGCACGCATTTCGCGGCGAGCGGGTCTCGGCCGGGCAATTGGCCGAGGAGGCGTCGCACATCGAAATCGATGTCCTGCAGCAACCGATCGGCAAACAAGACCAATATGCCGCGGCGTTTGGCGGACTCAACTGTTTTTCGTTCAGAGCCGGCGGTGCGGTCACCGTCGAACCACAGCGCTTGCATAACGGCGGACTTAAATCGTTGTTCGATTCGATATTGTTTTTTTGGACCGGCCATCAACGCGATAGCAGTTCGGTGCTAAGCGAACAAAGGGCCAATACTCAAAGCAAGATGGATGCGCTGCTGTGCATGCGCGGCCATGCGCGAGAGCTGCAGGAGCTAAGCGCCGACGGTCATGTCGACGTCGCCCGCTTCGGCAACGTATTGCACGAGAGCTGGCTGCTAAAACGGAGTTTAGCCAGCAAGATCAGCAACAGCGAGATCGACCGCTGGTACGATTTGGCGATCGCCGCCGGTGCCTACGGCGGTAAACTGTGCGGTGCGGGCGGTGGCGGCTTCTTATTGTTTATTGTCAAACCTGAGTTTCAGGCGGCGGTGCGCCGCGCGCTCGACGACTTGAAAGAAGTTCCGGTGGCGCCTGAGGTGCATGGCTCACAGGTGTGCGCGCCGTTTGCCTTGGCGCGTTAAACGTTATCGGCGAAACCTTAATTCGGGAGGTTTATTGTGATTCGTGATTTCGAAAATCCGTCCTCTTGTTTAGTTTGCGACGCAGGGCCGGTCGAGCTCTTCTTGGATCTCGGCGCCACCGCGCTGGCCAATCAGTTTTTACGCGCCGACGAATTGAATGACGAAGAGCCCAAGTATCCGCTACGCGTCGGGTTCTGCCATTACTGCGCTCATGTGCAGCTGCTCGAAGCGGTGCCGCCGCGGGCGATGTTCGAGAATTATCTTTATGTCTCGTCGGCCTCCGACACGCTAAAAGATCATCTTTGGGATCTGAGCGATCAATTGGCGGCACGTTACCATTTGGCCGGCGACGATCTAGTGATCGACATCGGCTGCAACGATGGCGCTTTGTTGCGTGGCTTCAAGCGTCACGGCGTGCGTCTGTTGGGCGTCGATCCGGCAGAAAACCTTACGGTCTTTACCGATGCGGATGGGATCGAGCGCCGGGTCGATCTGTTCACGGCAGCGACCGCAAGAGATATCGTTAATACGTCGGGACCCGCGGCGCTCGTGACAGCGACCAATACTTTCCCGCATATACAAGACCTCGCCGACTTTATCACCGGTGTTCGCACCGTGCTCAGGCCAGGAGGTGTCCTGGTGCTGGAAATGCATTACTTGCTCGACCTGATCGAGCAGGTGGCTTTCGACACGATCTATCACGAGCACGTGTCCTATTGGGCGCTCGGACCGATGGCGAAACTGTTCGCGCGCCACGGCATGGTGATCGTCGATGCCGAGCGGCTGCCGCTGCATCATGGTCAACTGCGGGTGCATGTGCAGCGTCAGGGCGAAGGCACCGTCAATGCGAGGGTAGAACAGCTGATCGCCGCCGAAAAAAATGCCGGTCTCGACCGTTTCGCGACTTATCTTCGTTTCGCCGAGCGGGCGCGCAAGATCAAGAGCGATTTGCACGAAACGCTGGTGGCGCTGGCGCGCCACGGCCAGCGCGTTGCCGGTTATGGTGCGCCGGCCAAGGGCAACACACTGCTAAGTTTCCTCGATATCGACGCTGAACTGCTGCCCTACATCGCCGACCGCAGTCCGCTCAAGCAGGGACTGTTTACCCCGGGCACCCACATCCCTGTGGTCGGGCCTGAGCGCTTGTTGACCGACCAACCGGATTATCTACTGCTACTTGCTTGGAACTTTGCCGATGAAATTATCGCGCAACAGTCCGAGTACCGCCGCCGTGGTGGCCGCTTCATGATACCGGTGCCGGAAGTACGCGTGCTCGATTAAAGGAACGGAGTGAAGCAATGATGGAGTGCGGGAGTGATCGGCCGATCGGTGCTGCCATGCACGGGCTGGCGCGCGAGCTTTACCCGATCTGCCGTAGCATCACCGGCGACGGCGTGCGCCAGACTCTCGGGATTCTGCGCCGGATGATCGATTTAGAAATTCGCGAGGTTCCCAGCGGTACTGCAGTGTTCGACTGGACCGTACCCAAGGAATGGAATATTCGCGCCGCATATGTTGTGGACCCGAGTGGCAAAAAAATTATTGATTTTGCCGACTGCAATTTGCATTTGATGAGTTACAGCACGCCAGTGCGGGCGCGGCTGTCTTTAGCAGAATTGAAAAACCATTTATTCACCCTGCCGGAACATCCCGACCGGATTCCCTACCGTACATCCTATTACAACGACAACTGGGCGTTCTGTATGAGCCACCGGCAATTTCTCGAGTTGCCGGACGGCGAGTATGAAGTTTACATCGATGCAAACTTTAAAGATGGTGCGCTCACTTATGGCGAATTGTTTCTGCCGGGTGAAACTGAGGAAGAAATAGTTTTTTCCACCCATGTGTGCCATCCGTCGCTCGCCAATGACAATCTTTCCGCCATTGCCGTGGCGGTTTTCTTGGCGCGCGGGTTGGCGACCCAACCGCGGCGCTATTCTTACCGGTTTCTCTTCACCCCGGGCGCCATCGGTTCGATCGTCTGGCTCGCTTTAAATGAAGGACAGCTGGCGCGCATTCACGCCGGTCTGGTGCTCGCTTGTCTCGGCGATAGCGGTAAATTTACTTACAAGAAAAGCCGCCGCGGCGATAGCGAAATCGACCGAGTCGTCGTCCAGGCGTTGAAAGACCATCCAACGGGTCATGAGATCATCGAGTTTTTCCCCTTCGGTTACGACGAGCGGCAATTTTGTTCGCCCGGAATCAATCTGCCGATGGGCGCGCTGATGCGCACGCCGCACGGACAGTTTGCCGAGTACCATACTTCGGCCGATGATCTGGAGTTCATCAAAGCGGAAAATCTCGCCGGCTCGCTCGAGCTTTGTCGCAGCATCGTCGAACTGCTCGAGGGCAACCGGACGTTTGTTAACTTAAATCCCAAATGCGAACCTCAGCTCGGCCGGCGTGGACTTTACGGCAGTATCGGCGGCCAGAGCGGTAAAGGGCGTGAATTGGCACTGCTCTGGGTGCTTAATTTTTCCGACGGATCGCATAGCTTGCTCGATATCGCAGAGCGGTCGGGAATGAGTTTCGCGCAGATCGCCGACGCGGCCGGCGCTTTGAAGGATCACGGTCTGCTCGCGCCGCGATTATAGCGATGGCAAAACTTGAAACAACGACACTGGGGCAGTCGGATTGCTCGTTGGCCGGCAAAGTGGCGCTTGTCACCGGTGCCAGCAGCGGCATTGGCCGGGCCATCGCGTTCAGTCTGGCCGCTCGCAGCGCATCCCTATGGCTCGCCGGCCGCAATATGGACGAATTGCAGCAGGTCGCGCGCGTGGCCAAGGTAGCGCAGGTTTCTTCGATCGACTTGAGCCAACCGCAACAAATCGCCGCGTTAGCCGCCCACGTGGGCGAACGCGCTGCATCGCTTGATTTCTTGATCCACAGTGCCGGCGCGATCGCGCTGGGCACGTTGGAAAGCGCCGCGCCAGCTGATTTAGACAGGCAATGGAACATAAACCTGCGCGCGCCCTATCTGCTGACCCAGGCATTGCTGCCGCTGCTCAAGCGAAGCCGGGGTCAAGTCGTGTTCATCAATTCGAGCGCCGGTGTCGATGCGGTGCCGGGCTCGGGCCAATACTCGGCGACCAAACATGGGCTGCGCGCCCTGGCCGACAGCCTGCGCGCGGAAGTCAACGCGTATGGCATCCGAGTGGTTAGCGTGTTCGTTGGCCGGACCGCGACGCCAATGCAGGCGGCGGTGCATGCCAGCGAAGGCCGCGTCTACCGACCCGAGAGATTGATACAACCCGAAGATGTCGCTTCGCTCGTCGTGCATGCGTTAAGCCTGCCGCCGACGGTGGAAGTGACCGCGCTGCATCTGCGGCCGGCCCAGCCCAGCTAGGAACCTTGACCATTTAGATTCCGAGCGCCGGCGCTGATTCAAAATGCCGCGCTCTCGATTGAACGGCGGGCGTAACGCGTTTAGCTAAACCTTGGCACGACTCCATTTCCGTTAGAACCGAGAATAATCCTTTTATGAACTCCATCGCCATTAAAGCCGAAGGTCTTTCGAAAAGTTACCAGATTGTTGCCTTTCAAGCCAAGTACGGCACCCTGCGCGATGTGCTGAGCCAGGCATTCACTGCACCGTATCGCGCGTTGCGCGCGCGCTGGCGCTCACGAACAAATCACGACTCGGCGTCATATCATGGCCGAAGCGAAATTTATCACGCACTGCGCGACGTCTCGTTCGAGATTAAGCCTGGCGAAATAGTCGGCGTCATCGGCCGTAACGGCGCGGGCAAGAGTACATTACTCAAGATTCTTTCGCGCATCACCGAACCCAACAGCGGAGTGGCCGATATCTACGGCCGGGTGGGATCGTTACTGGAAGTCGGCACCGGTTTTCACCAGGAACTCAGCGGGCGCGAAAACGTGTTTCTTAATGGCGCGATTCTTGGCATGAAGAAAGCCGAGATCGAACGTAAATTCGATGAGATTGTCAGCTTTGCCGAAGTTGAACGTTTCGTCGATACCGCCGTCAAACATTATTCCACGGGTATGCAATTGCGGCTTGCCTTCGCGGTCGCGGCGCACCTTGAGCCTGAGATCCTGGTTGTGGATGAAGTCCTTGCAGTGGGCGATGCCGAATTCCAGCGCAAGTGTCTTGGCAAGATGAATGATGTTGCGCAGCAGGGACGTACGGTCCTGTTTGTAAGTCATAACATGTCTGCGATTTTGCGCCTCACACAGGAAGCGATTGTCCTTAAGAAGGGACAGCTTATCAAACGCGCGTCCACACCCGAAGCAGTGGATTACTATCTCGCTTCAGGGCAGGCCGAATCAGGTGAGCGCGTTTGGGATGCTGAGGATGTCCCAGCCGCGAGCGCGCCGTTCAGACCGATCAGGCTGCGGCTGAAGGATCGAACCGGAAAAGTCGTCGACACGGTTCGCTCCACTGAACCCGTCACCCTTGAATGGGAATATCAACTCGATGCGCCTGTCACCGGTCT
>DASSGE010000602.1:0-3985 GCA_035693605.1 Binatia bacterium | reverse complement strand
GGTTTCTGCGCGCAAGCCTCGCGCCAGCGTACCAGACGCGGACATTTCCGGCACGCGGCGATGCGTTGATTGAGTTCATCGACGCGCTGAATCATAGAATGCTGCTAACACAAAGGCTGCCGAAATTACAGTAGACTTGCCATCATCACCGGTGCTTGGGCCGCGTGCAATACAAAAATATTTCTGCTATAAAATCGCCTGAATCAGATATTTCGAAGGAGTTTGCATGATCGAAAGGAAGCAGCCGTATGTTCGGCAGCTTCACGTTTGCATAATAACCGCAACGGCGAAAGCAAATCTCGCGGTTACGAGGGTTCGGAAGAAGTGGTGGAAGAGCTGAGAAAACTCGCCAAAGAAAGTAACCTCAAAGGCAAAGTTCGCGTCGTCAGAAGCGGCTGCTTGGATGTTTGCGCCTTCGGCCCCAACATGATGGTCTGGCCGGAAGGTCTACGGTACCTGAAAGCGATCAAAGAAGACGTGGCGCAGATCGTCGCAAAGTACTTGAGACTCGAAGCCGCAGACCAGGCGAAGTAAACCTCGACGCGACCGAAATTCGTGCTCGCCCTTTTCCGATCCAACCAAATCAATTACAAGACGCGAGGCTTTGTCAATGTGCCGGCGCGCTTGTGCGTCAACCGGGCGGGATTTATTGAAGCGGCCGTCAGATTACTTGACACTGAAGCAGCATCCATAATAGTGACTCAGATTCGAACAAATCCAAAGAGCAAAAGGAACGATCATCGTGGCTGATAAAAGTTTAACTCTCGATCAGTATCGCACTCTGCGAAAAGATAACTGGTGGGTTGAGCCGCTGCTTGTCGTGGTGGTATTGGGCGGATTCGCTATCTATGCCACATGGGCTGCCTTGGAAAACGCCAACTACTACGCGGCTCCTTACCTCTCACCCTTCTACTCGCCGTGCATTTCGGCCAACTGTACGCATGTTACCCTGCCGCTCATCGGTTCGTGGTGGAATCTGTCACCGGCCTTTTTAATCCTCTGGGTGCCGGGCGGTTTTCGCGCAACTTGCTATTACTATCGCAAAGCCTACTACCGATCGTTCTTCCAATCGCCGCCAGCGTGCGCCGTGCGCGACGCCGCGAAAAACTATAGCGGGGAAACCCGGTTCCCCTTTGTGCTGCAAAATATTCATCGTTATTTCTTCTATCTTTCGCTGGTGATTTTGGCGTTTCTTTGGTGGGATGCATTGCTCGCTTTCCGCTTTGCCGACGGCTTCGGCATGGGCGTGGGCACCATTGTGCTGGTCGTCAACGCCGTGCTCCTGTCGCTGTTCAGTCTATCCTGCAATTCCTGCCGTCATGTTTGCGGCGGCTACTTGAATTCGTTCCACAGTGCCCCAAGCAAATACAAGACTTGGTCGTTCATCACCCGGCTCAATGAGAAACACATGGAATACGCCTGGGTCAGTCTGATCTGGGTGGCTTTGACCGATCTCTATGTACGGCTGCTAGCAATGGGGACAATTTCCGATTTGAGGTTTTTCTAATGGCTCAAGAAAAGTACGAAACACATGACTACGACGTCGTGGTCATCGGTGCAGGCGGCGCGGGTTTGCGCGCCGCGGTCGAGGCGTCGGCACAGGGCGTCAAAACCGCGCTGGTATGCAAATCCCTGCTCGGTAAAGCACATACGGTGATGGCGGAAGGCGGCATAGCAGCGGCCATGGGCAACGTCTACCCGGAAGACAACTGGAAGGTCCACTTTCGCGACACCATGCGCGGCGGTAAACTGCTCAACAACTGGCGGATGGCGCAGATCCATGCTCAAGAAGCACCTGATCGTGTGCTTGAGTTAGAAGAATGGGGCGCACTCTTCGACCGCACCAAAGAGGGATTGATTCTGCAGCGCGACTTTGGCGGCCACCGCTACGCGCGCCTCGCCCATGTCGGCGACCGCACGGGTCTCGAGATGATCCGCACTCTACAACAGCACGCAGTGCACAAAGGGATCGACGTCTACATGGAGTGCAACTTGCAGCGACTTTTGACCGATGGCGGCCGAATCAGCGGCGCGTTCGGTTACTGGCGTGAAAGCGGCAAGTTCATCATGTTCAAATGCAAAGCCGTGGTGCTCGCCACCGGCGGCGGCGGCAAAGCTTGGAAAGTCACATCCAATTCCTGGGAATACACCGGTGACGGCGTCACCATGGCCGCCGATGCCGGCGCGGATCTGATGGACATGGAGTTCATGCAATTCCATCCCACCGGTATGGTGTGGCCGCCGAGCGTGCGCGGCATCCTAGTTACCGAAGGGGTGCGCGGCGACGGCGGCACCTTGAAGAACACCAAGAACGAACGCTTCATGTTCAACTACATCCCGGATTTCTTCAAAGCGGAAACCGCCGAGACCATTGAAGAAGCCGAGCGCTGGTACGAGGACAAGCGCAACAATCGCCGCACTCCCGATCTCTTGCCGCGCGACGAAGTCGCCCGTGCGATCAACTCGGAGGTTAAAGCCGGCCGCGGCACTCCTCACGGCGGTGTATTCCTGGACATCGCGTCGCGCCGTCCGGCGGACTACATCCGTAAGCGGCTGCCTTCCATGTACCACCAATTCAAGGAACTGGCGGACGTCGACATCACCAAAGAAGCCATGGAAGTCGGTCCGACCTGCCACTATGCCATGGGCGGCGTTCGCGTCGACGCCGATAGCACCGCTACCACGGTCCCCGGCTTGTTCGCCGCCGGCGAAGTCGCCGCCGGCCTCCATGGAGCCAACCGATTGGGCGGCAATTCGCTTTCAGATTTGTTGGTGTTCGGCCGGCGCGCCGGTCTCTATGCTGCGGAATATGCCAAGGGAATGAGCGGCTCGCTGACCGTCAACAACGATCAGGTTGAATCCTTCGCCCGCGATATGCTCGCGCCTTTTGAAAGCAAAGGTAACGAGAATCCCTATACGATTCATTCCGACCTGCAAGAATGCATGCAGAACCTGGTCGGCATCATTCGCGTCGAGTCAGAATTAAATCAAGCGTTGGAAATTATCCAGAAGCTCAAACAGCGCTCCAAAAATCTCAAGGTCGAAGGCAATCGGCACTACAATCCGGGCTGGCATCTGGCGTTGGATCTGCACTCGCTATTAACCTTCGCCGAAGCAGCGACCTTAGCAGCGATTATCCGCAAAGAGAGCCGGGGCGGCCATACGCGCGATGACTATCCCAATACCGATGCGAAGTTCGCCAAAGTCAACATCATCACTCGAATGAGAAATGGTGAGATGACGCAGACGCAAGAACCCCTGCCGGAGATGCCGGACGAACTCAAAGCACTTCTCGAGGAGAAAAGTAATGGCTGAGCAACAGGTCCATATGCGGGTGTGGCGTGGTGACGCCAATGGCGGCGAATTCAAAGACTACCGCATTGCGGTGGGCGAAGGACAGGTCGTGCTCGATGTTATTCATGCGATCCAGGCGCAGCAAGCCAACGATATGGCCGTGCGCTGGAACTGCAAAGCCGGCAAATGCGGATCTTGCAGCGCTGAAGTAAACGGCAAGCCGCGTCTCATGTGCATGACGCGCATGAATACCTTCGAGCCCGGCGAAACCATCACCGTGTCGCCGATGCGGACATTCCCGATCATTCGCGATCTCGTCACCGACGTCTCCTACAACTATCAAAAAGCCAAAGAAATTCCGGCGTTCAAACCGAAACCGAAAGAATCAGACGGTACGCGGCGGATGTACCAGGAAGATATCGACCGGGTGCAAGAGTTTCACAAATGCATCGAATGTTTCCTGTGCCAGAACGTCTGCCATGTCATCCGCGACCATGATGACACTAAGCCGGCGTTCTCCGGTCCACGCTTCTTCGTCCGCTTGGCTTCGTTGGAAATGCACCCACTCGATAGCAACGATCGCATGGAGCTGATCAAACAGAAGGCGGGTCTAGGCTACTGCAATATTACCAAATGCTGCACGGAAGTTTGCCCCGAACATATTCACATCACCGACAATGCCATCATCCCT
>DASSGE010000601.1:0-3805 GCA_035693605.1 Binatia bacterium | reverse complement strand
GACGCGGCCGTCGCGAGCGAGCGAGCGGTCGCGCGCAGCGATTTCGAACAGTGGATCGCTCCGGAGATCGGCGCCATCACAAGCTGTGTCGACCGGCTACTCGCCAACTGCAGCGTCGCTGCCCGCGACGTAGACGCTATCTTCATGACCGGCGGTTCATCCTTCGTGCCGGCAATCCGCGCGATCTTCGAAAAGAAATTTCCCCGCGCGGCAGTCCGGGCTGGGCAAGAATTCACCTCAGTGGCCGAGGGCTTGGCGCTGCACGCCCTCGCTATGCAATCTTAAACGGAACGCGTTGACACCACGAATTGCAATCGGTTAGTGTCGGTGCCGTGAAAATCGAATGCGACGGTACAATGGGTGAGCAGAACATAATTGCCCTAACGCTCTGGCTCGCAATGACGAGCTCGGGCGCGCCCTACACGCTCAGACGGACAAACTCACCCCGGGCACTATCACGCTCTGTCGCTCGACAATTTATTCATCTTACTGATAGCTAGTTTCAATGATTAATCCGTCCCTCGCGTTGCGCCTGATTATTTACGCGCTTCTCTCTCTTCAATACCCTCTACCTTGGCAAATTCATGCCCAGCCCGTATCAAAGGCCATTGTTATGGCCTGGGACGGCACAGTGCCATCATTCGTCGAAGAGCTTATACGCGAAGGCAAGTTGCCCAACCTAGCTAAGCTGATCTCCGGCGGAGCCTTTGCCGACGATGTGATGCCGGGATATCCGTCAAAGACCGCACCCGGATTCGCCTCACTGATGACCGGCGCGCCGCCGCGTGTCACCGGTATCAGCGGCAATCGCGTGCCGCGCGCACCGCGCGATCAGTTTACGATATTGGAAAGCCTTCCGGGCTTTGCCGGCGCGCCCTTGCGCGCCGAGCCAATCTGGGCCACCGCTAAACGGGCTGGCAAGAAATCGATAGTGTCACATATCCCATCGTTTGCCGAGGAAAGATCGGAAGGTGTCGTACGCTTCGCCGGCTACGATTTAGGCGTCGGGCGCGACGGTATCGTCACGCGGCGTGCGATAACGAGTGAAAGCGGTCCACTTTGGCAAGATCCGCCGGCAAGCGATGCGCCGCCGATTGAGTTTGAATTCACTGTCGGTGAATCGCTGCTCTTCGGACTACTCGTCGACGACCCTGTCGACCCACAAATCGGTTACGACACCGCGATTATCAGCACGGGCCGCGATGGCCGAAAAATCACGACAAGACTGAAGCCGGCCCCATCCAGCCCCGGCGGTGAACTTTTCTGGTCAAGCCCCGTCGCGATTCATGCCAGCGGTAAACGAACGGCTAAAGTTTATTTTCGGCTCTTCGATCTTAAAGCCGACGGAAGCGATTTTTTTCTCTACTACACTCGGTTGACTCCCGACCTTCAATTGAAGCACGAAGCCGAACCTAGCCCTACCGTGCGAACCTTCGTCGGCAACGGCGCCAGCATTCTCTACCAAAACGGCGCGCTCGGCCGCACCATCGCCAAGGGGGGAAGTGGCGGTGCCGAAGCACGCTATCTGGAGACGATTTTATTCGCGCAGCACCAGCTGATGGAAACCAACCGCTGGGCCATCGAGAATCTGTCTTGGGATCTGTTTCTTGCCTACACGCCGTTCCCCGACGAGGCCGAGCATGCCTGGCGCGGCCATTTAGATACGACGTTGCCCGGCTACCGGCCGGAAATCGCCGAAAAACTCCGGCCATTTCTCGAACAGGTGTATCGCTCCAGCGATCAACACCTCGGCCTGCTGTTGTCCAAGCGGCCCGACGATGCCTTGTTTGTCGTAATCTCCGACCATGGCCTCCAAGGCAGTCACAAGCGCGTCGCACTCAACACCTGGCTTCAACAAAAGAGCTTTCTCGCTCTCGATGGTCAAAACCGCGTCGACCTGACTAAAACTAAAGTCATATACCCGGCGGTTAACAACGGCTACTTGCTGATCAACTCGATTGACCGCAAAGGCGGCATCGTCCAGCAAAATGAACGCGAAGAATTGGTTCGCAACGTGCGCGACGCGCTCTTCGGACTGCGCGACGGTGAGCGGCAAGTGGTCGTATCGATCATCGATGCCGCGGCCGAAGGAGCTGAGAAAGGTATTGGCGGAGAGGTTGGCGGCGACCTGTACATTGAACTTGCCGCTGGTTATGACTTCGATGCGCGCCTGAGCGGCGGCCAACTGATTGCCGATGCGGAACCTTACGGCACCCATGGCGCCAGTCCCGAGCAAGCCGCCATGGGCACGCTCATGGTGTTCAACGGTCCCGGCATTCGTGCCGGACAGAAATTATCAAACACGCGCATCATTGACTTCGCCCCGACCCTCGCCTGGCTGCTGGGTTTGCCGCAACCCAAGGACGCCACGGGCAGAGTGCTTTATGAAGCTCTTGTCGAAAGCGCGCGTTGACATGACGGGGCTGCTTACTTAATTTCTTGGCAGCGATTTTCACCGATAGGAGCGATCATGGCTGCGCAATCTTCCTGGGACCCGCCGGCAATCATTTCCTTCAACGAAGTCGTCAAACTCACCGACGAAACTATCGCCTTAAACAGCGCACCCATCGAAATTACCGAGGACATTTTTCGTATCCACGAACTGGCCATGGACTGGGACATCGGCGTGGTACGCTACGAGTCGCCGGACAAAACGCATATTCCCAGTGGACCGGACGGCAAGAAAGTCGGAGTTTTTCTCCTCCACGGCGGCGTCTCGGATTTCAAATCGGTCGAAAGGATTGCCAAGCTCTTGCCGGAGAAGTTCGGCATTCCGGTGGTGACGATGACGTTTCCCGGTCGTTTTTATTTCCACGACACCAGCCGCGACTGGCCCGGCGACGTCGAAAATTCCGACGGCACGGCACGCACGCCGCTGTGGTCCAGAGAAACCACTATCACCGCGGACCAGTACGCCGTCGTCCAGGACACCTCGAAACGAAAGGACTACGGCACGCTGGTTTCATTGTCGGCTAAGGAAGGAACGGAATTTTATCACCGAATGGCCGCATGGCCTGTAGCCTTTGAACAGGCAATCAAAGAAGCGGCGCGCCGACAGTTTCCCGAGGCTGAATATTCGATATACATTCACGGCCACTCAACCGGCGGGCCATTTGCGATGATGGCATCGCAGCGCATCCCCAACATCACCGGTTTGCTCGGTTGGGGTAGTTCGCCATTTGGTTGGATGTATCCCGTAGTCACCGGTGACGATTGGAATTTCCCGTTTAATCAATTGCGTCTGCGCACTTGGCGCGACACCGCGCGCTACATGTTCGAAGGCATGAAGCATCAGGAAATCGGTCTGCCGATGTTGATCGAATTGACTTTCGAACGCTGGGAAAGCGCCAAGAAGCGGCCCAATTTCAAAGCGGAAGACTTCATCCACAAGAATTCGACCAAAGCGCTCGAAGCCGCCGCCCGCGCCAGCGCCGCTCGTCTGAAATTGTCGAATCGCGAAAGCGACGGATTGATCGAGCGCTATCTCGGCTACACCAAAGAACTGTCTGGCCCCGGTGTCAAACCGGTGCCGAATTTTTTATCGATCCACGGCGTCAACGACGACACCGTCACGCTGAACCGCTGTGAACGCTCGCTACCCTTATTCGCCAGACTCGATCCGGCGCCGAAAGTCCGTCCGGTCTCCCTCGGCGCCGGCATTCATTCGTGGGGCTGGACGGACGATAAACTACCGCAGGGAATCGTGCCGGCAGTTGCCAAGCTCTGGCACGACGCGATCATGAATGGTTTTTTTGTCAGGCGTGAGGATTGAGATGCGAGTAAGAACCCGTGGAACCGTTTAAAA
>DASSGE010000600.1:0-14717 GCA_035693605.1 Binatia bacterium | reverse complement strand
GACGAAGCCGATCTTGAGCGTTTGTATGGCAGTTTCTGTCACCAGTGAATTCATAGCATAGCGCACGCCGAATGCCATGTTTGGCAATCATCGTTCGGTGTCGGCGCATGGAATTAGCACAGGCCACCTGCGAAGAATGCTGGGTATGCGGCATGACCCAAACAATCACACCCAACTCGGACAGCGACGTCACGACAAAGGCTGCGCCGATGCGAGCCTATACCGGCGCATGATCGGAGCGGCGCTAAAGGATTTCGTGATGCTACCGCAATGGCGAGGCACGAAAGTGTCGGGAGATTAAACTATCTGCACGACCGCATCATCGGCTTACTCAACCCAGGTGAACTCGGCGAATGGCGGTCGCGCCCGGCTAACGCCGACCGGACATTTTTTATCTCGGAGCCATTTCACTGTGCGGTGAGAAGAAAATCCGAGTAATAAGATCGGAATAAATCGCCGGGTGGCTGAATTGGGCTCTCCGGAATCAACGGGCGAGAGTCCGAAACCGTTATCTCCTTACGCGTCGTTCCTGACTTCCTCAGCCACGCAGCGCCGGGAGTACCTCTTTACCTAACAAATCGATCTGCTCGTACCAGTCGGTGAATCGCAAGCGCAAATCGTAGACGATGTGATTGGCGCCGGCCGCTTCATAGGTTTGGCTCTCGCGAACAATGTCGGCAGGAGAACCGGCGATCAGCACACCGCCCAGATCTTCAAAGGTTTCAAATTTCCCAGATGGCGGTTTTATCCAAGTCGACGAATTATGCGCCTCGTCCAACAAACCTTTGAGGTTGATGCCGCGCAGCGCACTGGCAACATCGCCGCCGACGGTGGTGAACGGCATGACTGCGGTCTCGACCATCGGACGGCCAACCTGAGCGCACAGGCTGCGCAGATACTCCACCCTCTTATTGAAAGTGGGATAATTGATGCGCGCCGGCATCCAGCCGTCGCCGAGGGCTGCGGCGCGGCGGCATGCCGCCGGCGAACTGCCGCCGATCCAGATGGGGATCGCCTGCTTGGGCGCGGGCTTCAACGCCACGTCTTTGAATTTAAAATAGGCGCTGTGATGCGATAATGTTTCACCGCGCCACAGTGCGCGACAGATTTCGATATTGATCCGCACGAGTTCTGCGCGCTCGGCGAGCGCGCTGGGCCGACCGGCTGCGGCAAACTCGTGCGGAAATCCGCCCAGACCAAGACCTAAAATAAGCCGTCCATTGGAAATTTCGCTTAAACCGGCGCAGCATTGCGCCAGGTGAATCGGATGACGATGGCAGATCGCCATGGCGGTACCGAATTGCAGCTTAGTTGTTAAGGGTGCCAATGCCGCAAGCAGCAGCAGGCACTCCAAGTGCTTCGAGTCGCCGCCTTCGCCGGCGTGCGGCTTGAAAACCAAATGATCGCGCACCCAGACAGAATCGAAACCGTATGCTTCGGCGCGGCGTGCCCCCTCGCGGCAATCGCCGACCGACATATCGGCGCCGAAATGTGGCAACAAAAGACCGAACTTAAGTTTCGATGTCATGAAGCCATGCCTTGAAGTCGAAGCGCTGAAGTCGGTCTGACTGAAATGCGCGAGCGGATCTGCGGGTCAAAAATCGATATTGTACTCTTCGCCGGCTTGGCTTTTACAGCGGCCGAAACCGCCGCCGGTGTAGGACGAACCGATAAAAAAACAGCCGAGCACGGTACGCCGATCGCCCTGCAGCGAAGCGACCCAGTAAAATAGCGGCCCGGTGATCGACTTAGTCGGCTTCCCCTCCGCTGCCGCCCCCAAATCCGCATAGGCGGTTTCATGAAAACCTGATGTCCGCCCGAGAAAACCGTTAAGCGATCCAGCGTGGGGAGATAGGTCAGGACCATCGAGTTCTATGGTGCCCCGACCGAATGCCTTCTGATAGCTCTCGACAAAAGTCGTACGGCCAACGCGGGCGAAGCTGCCGATCAGCACTTCGTTGTCCGGCCCGTAGATTTGCATGAGCCCGCTGTCGTCGCGGCCAAAGCGATAGCGCCCGCCGTAGGTCTCTCCTTGCCGCGATTGCATAGTTATTGGATAGGAGCAGGCGCCGATTAGCAAAAGCGTAAAGGCCAGTCCGGCATAGAGCAACGAAACCATACAGCAAATCTTAGCACGCTTCCCGCGCGACAAGAAACCGCCGATGAAATTCCCCAGTCACAACCCTACCTGTGCTTTACCCAACTATGCTAAAGGTCAGGTTCCAGGAAAAATTCGGCACTTGGGAGTAAAATTTAACATGGAAAAAAGCCAACGCATCGAAGCCTTGATGGCGGCCTTTCGCAAAACCACTTATTTTCGCTGGATGGCCAAGGAAGGAATCCCCGTGGTCGACGGTTATGGCGTCGAAGATGTACGCGAGGTCGCTACAGCAAGCTGGGGGCGCACCGGCGGTAAGGCGGCATTTTTGAATCTCTACGGCATGGAAGGAGTTACCGGCATGTATGTCGGCGAGATCCCTGCAGGCGGCGCGTTGCACCCGGAGAAACACTTCTATGAGGAAGTCATCGTCATCCTCGATGGCCGGGGCGCCACAGAGGTTTGGCAAGAGGGCGGTAAGAAACAGATGTTCGAGTGGAACCCGTGGAGTCTATTCGCGCCGCCGCTCAACACCTGGCATCAGCTGATCAACGGTGGTCGCACCCCGGTTAAATATCTGTCGGTCAGCAACGCGCCGCTAGTCATGGATATCGTTCACAACGAAGATTTTATTTTCAACTGTCCCTATCGATTTGCCGATCGCTACCCTGCTAACGACGGCTTTTTCAACCAGGGAGTCAAACGCTACGAGTCTGGCATGCAGCATATCTGGGAAACCAATTTTATCGGCGACATTCAGACTGCCAACGTCGATAAGCGCGAGGTCAAAGGTGCCGGCGTCGGCATCACGCAGTTCGAAATAGCCGGTAACAGTTTGATCGGCCATCTAGCGACGTGGCCGGCGGCCCGCTACCACAAGGCACACTATCACGGTGCCGGAGCGATTCTGCTGGGCTTGCAGTCGTCCGGTTATGTACTGCTGTGGTCAAGGGAATTGGGAACCCATCCTTTCGCAAACGGCCGCGGTGACGAGGTCGTCGAGATCAAATGGAAAGCCGGCAGCGTCTACTGCCCCGGCGGCGGCTGGTTCCACCAACATTTTAACACTGGCGCCCAACCGGCACGCCACCTCGCTCTCCGCTACGGCAGCCGCATCCACCCCATCGGTTTCAAAATTGCCGACAAACGCAGCGAAGACGGGATTTATATCGATGTTAAACAAGGCGGCACGCTGATCGAGTACGCCGACGAAGATCCTTACATTCGCAAGCATTACGATGACGAACTACTAAGGACCGGCGCGACAAGCGCCATGCCGGCGCTTTGAATACCAGTTCGAACGATCAAGGTTTAAAGTTAAGCGAATCCCCAAAAGCTTGACCCTTGAATCGTTGAACTTTAACGGTTTTGAAATTTCCCTGCCGGGGAGCGAGAGGGCCATGCCGGAAATCAAACTGCGCGACAAATTTTCCGCTTCGAGTCGGTTTCTTAAAAGCGATATTTGGCGTATCCAGGCACGCAAATTGAGCCGGCGAAAACTTTCTTACATAAATCCGCTCAGGGTCCTGCTGTTAGCGATCCGCCGATTCTTCGAAAATAAGTGTGAGTTGCGCGCCTCGGCATTGACCTTTTATACCTTGCTATCGATCGTCCCGGTAGTCGCGATGGCATTCGGGGTCGCCAAGGGATTCGGTCTGGAAAAACTCCTCGAATCCCAGCTGCTCGCCAAACTCGAGGGACAGCCGGAAGTCGCCGATCGACTACTCGCCTTTTCGCGCAGCCTATTGGAAAACACCAAGGGCGGCGCCATCGCCGGAGTCGGCGTCGCGGTGTTGTTTTGGAGCGTCGTCAAAGTTTTAGGCAACATTGAAAGCGCTCTCAACGATATATGGGGTATTCCGAGAGCGCGCAACTTGGGCCGCAAGCTTGCCGACTATTTATCGGTGATGATGATCTGTCCGGTGCTTTTGATTATCGCCAGCAGCGCGACCCTGTTGGTGACCACGCAGATCACCGCGATGATCGAAAAACTTGCCTTCCTCGGCTATGCCGCGGGCGTGATCATTTTTCTAATTAAGCTTTTGCCCTACACCGTGATCTGGTTTCTATTCACTTTTATGTATGTGTTTATGCCGAACACCAAAGTGCAATTAAAATCCGCAATGTGGGGCGGCATCCTGGCCGGAACCATCTATCAACTGACACAGTTTGCCTACATCAAATTTCAAGTCGGCGTTTCCAGCTATGGGGCGATTTACGGAAGCTTCGCGGCGCTGCCGTTGTTTTTAGCGTGGTTGCAATTGAGCTGGCTGATCGTTCTCTTCGGCGCCGAAGTCTCCTTTGCTCATCAGAATGTCGCTGTCTATGAGTTTGCCGCCGACTGCGCGGATCTAAGCCATCGTTTCAAACGCACCGTGGCGCTCTTCATTACCCAGCATTGCGTCAAGGCTTTTGTCCATGGCCAAAATGCGCCCACCGCCGAGGAGATCGCCCAGGAGTTGGAAATCCCTATCCGTCTAGTTCGCTCCACTATTTTCGAATTGACGGAAGCGAGGATTCTTGCGGAGATCCGGCTGAGCGACAGCGAACTGATCGGATATCAGCCGGGCTGCCCGATCGACCAGCTGACGGTTACAAAGATTTTGGGCGCACTGGACCGCCATGGCGCGGACACTCTCCCGCTGACGGAGTCCACTAGCCTCGACAAGTTACGCGAGATCACCCGTAATTTCGACGAGATTTTGGAAACCGCCCCGGCAAATCTAAAAATTCAAGATCTCTGACTACCGTCGGCCGTAAAGCTTATCGATGAAACCGCGATTTTTACTTGCGCGGCGCCCGGCGAAAGCGGCTGCGCACGGTCAGTTCGCGGAGCTTGGCAATGCTGAGTATTTCTTGAACGCGGCTGCCGCCGGCTAGCTGATAATCGAGGTGAACCTCTTGATCACCCCAGGAGATGCGATAGGCGTGGGGTTCGACGCGATCGAGATGCCGGCCGAGCGTACGCATCAATTGCGGCAGATTTTTTGTCGCGCTGGCCTGCGCGGAAAAACGTTTGCGCCGTTTGCGTTTCCCCTGGGCGTCCAGCCAAGCAATGTAGGAATCTTCGTAATGCAGCGCGCCGTCTTCGCGGAATAACTTGGCGTGGCGCCGGGTACTGCTTTGTGTCTCCCACACCTTTTCAGACACGTTCGGTTTAAGCAGCTTGCCTGGATCGACAGGTTCGGCGGTGCGAACCACGAAACCGGAGCCGGCTTTCTCGAGCAGGAAATTGCCAACGCCGAGAAACTGGAGAGAGTCACCGAGAGCTCTGAGAAATTTCGCATGCGGCATACTTACACATTATAGCCGATCCCGGCGTTCCCTGGCGACCGCCATCTCTCTCATGTGGTGGCTTAATTGGACCGCGATCTCTCACTTCGTTCGAGATGACAAATCGATCATTCTCCTGTCACTTCGAGCGCAGCGAGAAATCTTTCTTAGGATCAAGACATGTGCCGAACTCAACTGAATCACGACCCTCTCTCTACGAATTCGCTCTCCGATCGAGCGTCACTCCTTTTGCAGTTTCATCGTACCCGACACCGGGCGCAGTTTCTTCTCGACGAATTGTTCCAATCCCGGACGGCCGCCCTGCTCACGGATGATCCGCTCGGAAATAAAGTTGGAGATCAAAAAGCCGACATCCGGGGACGCCTTCATGCTTGTGTACCAAGCCTCCTTCACAGCCCGCAACGCGCGGGAACTCTTCTCGGCGAGACACTTGGCGAACTCATTGACTTCATTATCGAGTTCAGCGCGCGGCACCGTTCGGGAAATCAGGCCGATGCGCTCGGCTTCTCGAGCCGACATCATCTTGCCCGACAAGGCGTAATAGAGCCCATGCTTGGATTGCAGATAATTGGCCAGGATCGGTGTCGTTTCGCCGGCCGGAAAGTGGCCGAAATTGACTTCCGGCAGACCGAACTTGGCGTCGTCGGCGGCGATCGCTACATCGCAGCCTACGGTCACGGTAAGCGCGCCGCCCAAACACCAGCCGGCAATGCGTGCGATGATTGGTTGAGGCAAGCTGCGCAACAGCTCGGTGCGCCACTTGCGCACTTTCTCGCGAATATCATCCTTGACCCATTCGGGCTGCGACTCCATCTCGAGGCCGTATTGCTTCAAATCCTGGCCGGCGCAGAAATTATCCCCGGCGCCGGTGAGTATCACGACCTTGGTTTGCTTATCGTAACGCAGTTCGCTCAAGAGCTGGTACATCTCACGATGCAATTGCGGGCTCATGGCGTTGCGTTTTTCCGGTCGATTAAAGCTAATCGTGGTAATGCCCTGGTCGCGGCTGAGCAACAAAGTTTCAAATCTCTCGGTCATGACGGTTCTCCTTTGACGCTGGCGGAAATCAATTTGACACAGCCGAGCGTGCTCGGCTAGTCTTCGCCCCAGTTCTAATACAGTCAGCACTGGAGGCTTGGGATGAATACGCTTGCGCTGGCACTGCTCACTCTGGTTTTATCCGCACCGTTGGTGTCGGCACAAGCCCCCTTCTTCGCCGGCAAGACGATTCGCATCGTCGTCGGCCTGCCGGCCGGCGACGCCTATGACACCTACGCGCGCATGCTGGCAACCTACATGGGCAAGCATATTCCCGGCAATCCCACTCTCATGGTGCAAAACATGCCCGGAGCATCGAGCATGATCACGGCCAATTATGTTTACAACGTCGCCAAGCCCGACGGCCTGACCTTCGGCTCGGTCTTGCCGTCGCTCTATTTCGACCAGTTGCTCGGCCGCAAGGAAGTGAAATTCGATTGGCGCAAGTATGCCTGGCTAGGTAGTTTCGAGAGTTCGAATAATTTGATTTACATGCGCACCGACACGCCGTTCAAAACCATTCACGACGTGACCAAAGCCGCTGAGCCGCCCAAGTGCGGCTCCACCGGCACCGGCTCGCCGTCGTATTTTCTTGTGAAGTTGTTGAATGAAGCGATCGGCACCAAGTTCACCATTGTCACCGGCTACCAGGGCGGCCAGGAGATCGACCTTGCCGTCGAGCGCGGCGAAGCGGTCTGCCGCGGCTTTACCGTCACGACCTTCTTCGCCCGGGAGCCGTTTCACAGCTGGCGCAAGCGCGGCTTTGTCCGGGTGCTGGTCCAGACCGGCAGAAAACGCGATCCGCGCTTAGCCGACGTGCCGACAGTCAATGAACTACTCGATGAATACAAAGTAGCCGAACCGATGCGCCGGCTATCCAGCCTTGCGCTTGCGTCCGGCGACTTCGGCCGGCCGATCGTCGCCACGCCTGGGATTCCCGCCGAGCGCGTGAAGATCCTGCAGGATGCGTTCGCCAAGACTCTAAAAGACCCGGATTTGCTGGCGGAAGCGAAGAAGAAAAACCTAGAGATCGACCCTATAAGCGGCGGAGACTTGGAAAATCTGGCGAAGGATGTGATGTCGGCACCGCCGGATGCCGTGGAGCGGCTGAGCAAGCTTTTGAAATGAATGGCCGTCTTTTCAATCAAATCTAGCTATACATTTTACTCGGGTATTTTCGATCCTCAATCTTCAATCCTCGGCCCTTTCAATGCCTCTCTCTGCCGACCGTCTCTTTGACCGAGAAGGTCAACAACGATGCCGTCGCCAAGGCAAATAGGCCGGTCATGCTGAAGGCGGCCGCGTAGGATGCATGATCCGCGACAAAGCCGAACAGCGCCGGGCTCACCAGGCCGCCGATTTCGCCGATCAAACGCCAGAAGCCAAAGAAGCGCCCGCGAGCGTTGGCCGGCGCCATGTCTGATCCCAGCACCTGCATGCTGCCGGCAGTGACCGCCTGGCCGCAATGCACCCAGAGAAACCCGCCAATGAAGTAAGCAAAACCCCAGTGCCACCCCGCACCGGCAGCGAGAAAAAATAAGCCAAACGCCATTAACGCAAAGCCGGGAACCATGGTGGTCTTGCGGCCGAAGCGGTCCATCAGGTAGCCGCAACAGAGGGTAATCGGAATCCCTACGATCGTGCTCATCGTCGCCAGACCGCCGAGCCCCCTCGGTCCGATATCATAAGCGAAGGTCGCATAGAGCAGCATCGTGCCGCCCCACAGGACGCCGCGAGTCATCGAGGCGAATAGCTGCGCGCAGAAAAAACCGCGGAATCGGCGATCCCACATTAGCGTGAGCACCGCCCGAGTGGTCAATTGGCTGTCTTCGTGATTCGCGCGTTTGGCCGTCATGGTGGGAGCCGACTCGCGCAACAGAAATATACTTGGGAGGATGGCGAATACAGACAAGATGCCATGGACAATGAACGGCACGCGGATACTCCAGCCCGCCAAGACGCCTCCTAAAGCGGGCCCGATCAGTCGGCCAGCCCCTTCGGTGCCAATCATGCCGGTCATCTGTCGGCCACGCTGACGCTGCTTAGCGACGTCGGCAATCATGGCCAAACGGGCCTGGCGCCACATCTCCATCGCGACGCCGCCGATGAAACGAAAGACGAGCAACTGCATAAACGACCCGGCCAATGCGGTGAGAATCGAGGACAGCGCCATCAACAGCGGACCGAGGAGCAAAACCGGCCGGCGGCCGATGCGATCGATAAGAAAGCCGCTTGGCACCGCCGCGATCAGCCCGCCCAATGCATGCATGACGATCACCAACGAGGCTACGGCGAATCCCGTATCGAAAGACTTCGCGAACACCGGGATCGCCGGGGTCGCAATGCTATATCCGAGCGCAAAAACAAACGCCGGAAAATAAAGCGTCAGAAATTGATCGTACGACAGAATTCCACGGCCTTCGCTCTGATTTGCAGATTCGATCTCAGTCATACGGGAATGCGATGCTATTCCCGGTATGCGCGAACGGCGGGAAAGCGTCATGGCTCAAAAAAAATGCCGCGCCTGAATCCAGCAGTGCGATATTAGCGGTTTGGCGCGGCGGTTCAACCGCGTCTTTCGGCATCCACGATCGCTTGCATCGAATTCGAGAATACGATATCGAGCCAACCATGGCGAGCATCGATAGCCATGCGCGGGAGCTTAGAACCCTGGGGCAGCAACTCGACAAGCTGGGTATCGATATCTTCGAGTTACGCCACCTCGGCGGCGATTATGTGGTCGACTGCGCCGATCCGAACCCGCCGTTCACCGATCTGATCCACCTGCAATTTTCGGCCATCGAGCTGGAATCACTGGAGCTCGCCGCAGCCCGGGCGCGCACTCGCCGATTCACGCAAATTAATTTCCAGAGCATGGCGGAAACACTTCGGGCAACCGGTCGCTATGTCGATAGACTTAACGCTAAGCTACTAAAAATTACCGTGCCGGATAACGTATCGGACGGCATCCTGTTTAAGATAGAATACCGAAGTCGCGACGGCCGTTATCACTCCGAAGAGATTCGCGCCAACGACCTCGCGGAGTTGGCGATCCGAATGTATAAAGAGCGCGTCCGAATCCATAATCCGCGAGCTCGCACCGCGACATAGTCGAGTTGTCGAAATCTCAGTCGGCGAACGAATTAGGAATTGCCAACCGTATCGTGCCGCTCCAGGCGCACGGCCAAGTCGCCCCGCTGCACGACGACGTGACGCAACCTTTTCTGCTTACTTAGCCCCTGAATCAGCAGGATTAGAGGTTGCTGCACGCTCGAGTATTCGCGCACCGGCCCTGCCGCTTTCATTTCCTCAACATCGTCCTTGCCGGCGAAGTAACGCAATAACAATTCATCGTCGGTTAGACCGGTGCCATCAAGCTTGGCGCGAAACTGTTGCAGTGTGGGTTCCGGCGCTCGCCATTGTTTCAATTCGCGCGCACGCGACCGATTGAGAATCTTGTCCTTGATATCTGCGTCGATCGAATCGCTCTCTTCGGCGCCCCAAGTACCCAGGGCGTAGTGAATCATTTCGTCGGTGCATTCCTTATAGCGCTCGCCGAGAATGACATTCATCGCCGCCTGCACGCCGACGAACTGCGAGTAGGGCGTCACCATGATCGGATAGCCCAACTCCTGTCGCACCCGCGCGGTTTCTTCCAAGACTTCACCGACCCGATGGCCCATGCCGAGCTTGTCCAGCTGAAAACGAAAATTGGAAATCATCCCGCCGGGCACTTGATGGTGATAGTGATAGCTGTCGTATTCGCGCGGCTCGCCAAGCGCAAAACCTTCCCGCTTGGCAATGATGTTAAAGTGATCTTCCACCCGCTTGAGCACCGACTCATCGATGGCCGTTGAATAACCCAATGCCCGCGCGTTGCGGGCGACGGTGAACAGTGACGGGTTGGATGAACCGTTGGCCAGCGGTGGGATTGCCGTATTGATCGAGCGAACGCCCCGTTTGATGGCTTCATAGCAGCACATCGGGCCCAGACCAGTTATGCAATGGGTATGAAACTCGATCGGGATATCGCCGACCGCAGCTAGCACGGCAGGAACCAACGTTCGGGTACGATCGGGCGTCAACAGCGCTCCGGGGTCCTTGATGCAAATCCGCGCCGGACGCAGATCCGCTGCCTGCCGCGCGCGCTCGACGTAATAAGCGTCGGTGTGTTTGGGTGATTCGGAGAATGTCAGATTGATTATCGTCGCGACACCCACTTGATTGGCCGAGCGCACCATATCGGCCCAATTCGCCGCCGTGTTGGACGGATCGGAACTACGCAGCTCGCGAATACCATTGGCCGCCAACCGTTCGAGCCACAGTTGTGACGCGCACGCCGGCGTCACCTGAAAGCCGGCCATGTAACGGTTACGAATACCGCGCAGTGGCGTTGCGTTGATGCGCTGGCGCACCAGGCGAATGTGCTGCCAAATGTCTTCTTTGAATTCCCGGCAGGCCTTCTTGAAAAACGATGGCGCGACCAGTTCGATCGCTTCGAACCCTGCCTTGTCCATGCGCTCGGCAATGGGCAGAATCATGCCGGTCCGCATCCCCTCTGCCCACAAACTCTGGTGACCGTCGCGCAACGTGGTGTCGACGAAGCGAATCTCGTCCATGATTACTGTCCCTGCACATCGAGGTACTTCCACGCGCTAAACACCGCCGCCTGGCCGTAGGATTGATCCTGTGTGTCGAAAACGGTCCAGACTGTCGCCTGCTCGATCACAAACCGCCGGCCGGTCTTGGAAACGCGAACGCCCCGGTAATCGTCGATGAAACCATTGCGCGCAACCGCGTCAAGCAAGCGCGCCCGCTCGTCCCGGTGCACCGGCTCCGCAGTCAAGCGCGAAGGCGTCTGGACCAAATCTGCCCAGCTCAGTTCAAATAGTTGGATGGCGGCGCGATTGCCATAGTTCAGAATCGGATCGTCCGCCGTGTTATGTGATAGCAGCGCAAACGGCGCGGCAAATATCCGCCGCGCTTGATCGATCATCGGCAGCTGCGGATCGACCAGATCCCGTCCGGTCCAACGGCGCAGACTAGCGAGCAAGCATGAGACATGAGCAGCGAAATACTGGTTTTCCTCGCCCGGTTCGCTAATCGGAACATTCATGACATGAACGCAGTCGAGATCACCTAAGCCGAGATCATGAAACTCGAAGGGGCCGGTGCAATGCACGCGTCGCCGTTCGCGACAATTCTCGAGGGCAGCCGTGCCTATCCCCTACTCGGCTCCTTCGCTGCAGCCGTCCCGGCTATAAATCCCTGGGTCGTGCATCGTCCCAAGCCATGTTGGTTAAATCCGCCGGCACTTTCGCCGGCGCAGTAAAGGCCCGGAATGACCTGGCCGTTCATATCCATGACTTGGCATTTTGCGTTGATACGCAATCCTGAGCGCGTATCGTGCACGTTGGGGGTGCCCCAGGCAGCATAGAACGGCGGCTTTTCGATTTTGTATTTCGGCGTCGGCTTGCCGAAGTCCTCGTCTTTGCCTTTGTCGACGAAAGAATTGTAACGCGCCACCGTGGCTTCGAGGACTTCTCCGTCCATCGGTTTCGCCTGGAATTCGCTTTTGATCTTGCCGGCAAGCTCTTTCAAAGTGTTGGCGCTAAAGAAATATCCGTCCGGATCGACATGGGGCGGTTCGACAATCCATTGGTTACGCGCCACCGCGTCGGCGTCGAAGATCGCCCAGATCGGACCGGCGGAATATTCCGGCGGCTCGGAGTATTCGTTCATCGCCACTGCGGCATTGAAAAAATTGTACTGCGTCGGGTGATAATGAATGTTTTCGTTGTTGCGATAATCATTGGGAGTGTAGGGATTGATATCCCCGGCGACATTTCCATGCGGATAATCGCCTTTGGTTTCATCGTAGAAACGCTTGCCGACCTGATTGACCAAAATGACATTGTGCCAATCTTTTAGCGTCAGGCCGACAGCCTTGACCAACGGAAAGATCGGCGATTCCAATTCCCAATTCATGTAGTTCCACTTGGTACCGAGCACCCGTTGAGTGCGGATCTGGTCGCCGACCTCTAAGGTCTGGTTGACCAGGCCCCACAGCGACGCGCCGATTTCCATGGCCGCCCGCTCGCCGCTGGCGTCTTGGTAGCTGTAGGGTTCGCCGGCGACCGTCAGCACTTCGGTCAAGCGCGGATCGAACATCCGGCGGAAATTGACATCGCTGGTCATGCCGCCGGTGGCAACGATGACGCCCTTCTTGGCGCGGATGCGCATGGCCGGCTTGGTACTGTCAATGTTGCCGTCGGAACGAAAGCTTTTCAGCGGCGACGTCTGGCCCGGCATGATCCGTGGAGTGTATTCGGCAGTGATGCCGAGCACTGCGCCGCTCTTCTGCCCCTCGCGAACGAAACTGGTCATCTTGTAGCTGAGCAAGAACTTCACGCCCTTTTTCCGCGCGCTATCTTCCAACGGCCGGATCACGCCGGTGCCGGGGCGGGCATTGGGACTTTCCAGGCCCGCTCCCTTGGTCCAGAAAGCATGATTCTCACGCGGCGCGGTGTTGCCTAGACAATGTCCGCCCTGATTGTCGGGCGGGATTTCCTTGAACTTGACACCGTTCTCAAGCAGGAATTCGAAGGTCGGCGCGCAATGGTCGGCGAAGGCGCGCATCACCTCGCGATCGTTGTAGCGATAGTTCGGCCAGCCGTTGTTCTCGACCACGGTCCAGTCGGTGAGGTCGCTAAATACGATGTCGGGAGAATCCTTGATGCCATATTTTTTTTGCGCGCTGGTGCCGCCGCCCAGCGGCACGTTACCGCCGCTGACGATCGCATGACCGCCGACATCGTAGTTAGCTTCGACGACAATCACCGAAGCGCCGCCATCGCGCGCCTTGATCGCCGCCGGCATGCCTGCCGCGCCGGCGCCGATTATCACAACATCTGCTTCAAGATCCCAACTATTCGCTCCTGCTTGTGCCATCGCTCGAACCTCCGCTGTGGTTGTCAAGTTTGGATTTAGATTCGATTACAACCGACGATGGAAAATTACAAGCGAAAACGACGGCGAATTGAATAGGGAAGTGCAAAACCCGTTAGTTTCCACGGCAAAGTACAGTTAACGATGACTATCGAGTTATGATAGAAAGCGATCTAACCTAATGCTGGAGGTATAATCATGCCGCGTCTGCCGGAACTGAACGAAGCGAAGCTTTCGCCGGAACAGAAAACGATTTACGACGACATCATGCGGCTGCGTGGCCGGGTACGCGGGCCTTTTGCAGTATGGCTGCGCAATGCCGAGTTGGCCGCCGGAGCGTTGAAGCTGCAAGAGTTGTTCGCGTCGCAGGTAAAGACGGAGCGGCGCCTAGTCCAATTGATGATTCTGGTAGCGGCACGCTTTGCCGGTGCTCAATACGCCTGGTACATCCATGAACCCCATGCATTACAGCATGGGATTTCGCGAGAAATCGTCGAGGCGATTCGCCAGCGACGAACGCCCGATTTCACCCGAGAGGACGAAAGGTTGGTTTATGATATTACGCTAGAGCTCAACACCACCCATCAGTTATCGGAGCCCACCTTCAACCGCGGCATGGCGATGTTCGGGGAAGAGCAAATGGTCGAACTCGTCTCCGGCGTGGGCTTTTATGCCATGGTGGCGATGACGCTTAACGCCTTTGACGTAGCGGTCCCCGACGGTAAAAAACCCTTGGAGTAACGGGTTAAGACTTATTAGCGTCCGGCTTTGGCATCGCAGGGCGCTTGCCGATTTGCTCGCCTTTGGGCAGATGCTGGTACTTTAGCTCGACTCGTTTATCCATGGCCGCGTATTTTTTTGCCCAATCTGTCGGTTTCATCGAGAGCCTCCGCAGTAATTCCTATGAGGAATACTGAACCTGGCGACGAAATGCCAGTCACTAGTTCAATAAAGTTGTTAGCGTTGGAGCGCTTTTAGCCAAGATGGACGATTTAGAATTCTCGCTTCGCTGGAAAAAACCGCCGTCGTCGCCGGCGATATGAGGGATCGTCAGGACAATCCAATTGCAATTGACTTGTAGATGCGGCCTGGAAATTATTCGCCTGGAGCAAAGTCTCATGGCCAAATCCCGCATCGTCCGTACCGTCTGCGGCCCCAATTACCACGCCAAGCGGAAGCGTACAGCGTGCCCCATGAATAAGCGAGCCCGACCTCAGGTAAACATGATTTTTTGCAACGTTGGGCGAGATCGAACCAGCTCATGACAATAGCAGCTAATGCTCGTACGAGTATTTTTCCCGGCAATCGATCTGCGCTCGGCGGCAGAAAAACTCCTTCA
>DASSGE010000599.1:0-4295 GCA_035693605.1 Binatia bacterium | reverse complement strand
GTCTGGGCCAGGGCAGGTTCGGCGAACAGCAGAACGGCGACGGTTGCCAAGATCAGATGAAGAAAAGTTTGTCGCATGATTTAACTCCTTGCTGGTGGCACCGCTCGGCTAGCGGCCGTGTTCGCTCGGAATCCCTCGGCTGCGCCTCCGAATGACACGCGAAGCCGAGTTATTTCTTGTACAACGGCGCTGCGAAAATACTGACACCGAATTTCTGCCACGAACGCGTCCGACCCTCCATGCGTGCCCCGCCACTATGAAACTGGATTGGCTTCACGGCAAACTATTTCTTCAGAGCTTCGTCGATGACTTTGAGCGCGGCTTTAGTGTCGATGTATTCCGGCCGGTAAGCGGGAAAAAATTTTTCGCCGCGGCCAAGACGATAAGCCGAGGGTATATGGTCTTTGGACAGGTCTTCGCGGACGGAAAGAGAGTAATCGTCGGCAAAGGCTTTCTGGAAGACATTCTGGCCTTCGCGCGACAGCAGCCAATTGACGAACAGTTTGGTCGCGTGCGGGTGGGGCGCGCGGTTAAAAACCGACACTGTGCCGCGTTGCGGTCGGCCATAGGCTCCTTCCTTGAAGCCTGCCGGCGCGAAGCGGCCGATGGGTAATCCCTGGCGCACGGCGACATCGGCATCGGTGGCGAAGAGCCCGACTGAGAACTTGCCGACGGCGAGCCAATCGAGCAACTGCCGGGTGTCACGGGAAAAGGTCAGATCCATCTGGCCGAACAGGCGCCGCAAAAATTCCGGACCCAGTTCGGGATGATAGTAGAAAAAGCTCAAGCTGCTGCCTGTGGCGACGCCGGTCTGATGAGGCTCGATGGCGACGATCTTACCGCGCCATTTCGGCTCGACGAAGTTCCAGTAGGACGTAATTTCGTCAGGGCGCACCTGTTGGCTGTTGTAAGCGGCATCGGCGCGCAGGGCGAATTCAAAAATAAAAATGTAACGGCCATCGTTGTCGGCATAGTGAAACTGGTTCTGGAACCATTTCGACTTGTCGGTCACTTCGGCGACGGTGAGTAGCGGCTCGATTGGATCGAGCATGCCGCCTTTGTAAAAGACCGAGTACGGTGTGCCGATGCCGCCGAGGTAAACATCGGCGAGAAATTTTCCGGCGCGCCGCTCGGCAAGAACCTTGGGCGCCAGTTGGTTGCCGCGGCCGATGACGCCATTGAGTTTGATTTCGGGAAAACGTTTTTGAAAGGCGTCGAAGAGCGCTTCAAAACCATTGGTTGCGTAAACGGTGACTTGACCTTCGCTGACGGCGGATTTAGCTAACGTTTCCCATTCGCTCGGACGCTTCGCGCCAATTTCCGCGGCCCTTGTCGCAGGATAGAGCCAGATCACTAAAGGAAGGACGACAAGCATTGCGACCGGCAGTTTCATCGTTAGGTTCCTCTAAGTTCTCCAGGAAAATTGCGGCTGCCAGCCGAGCAGCGCTTTGGCGCGGTCATTTGAATAAGCGCCCTTGGTGCCGGTAAGCGCGCGCGCTTTAGCGCCAATCGATGGCCGTAGCCTCGGCAATAAATCGCACAGCGGTTCGGCGACGTTGCTGTCGTCGGCGACGACGAACAAGGTCGTAGCGGTGGCTAAGGATTTCTCGACGGATAAGCGAAAGGCTGCGGCAAGGTCGCGAGCATCGATGTAGCTAAACGCCTGAAACGCTGTCGCTGTGCGGCCGCCGGAATTTTTCAGGTCGGTCAGTTCTTCGGGTGTGACCACGCCACTGGGGCGGAGAATGACAGTCTCGACGCCTTTGCGCGAGTACGCGTGCGCGATGGTCTCGCCGATTTGCTTCGATAAGCCATAGACGTCTTCCGGGCGCAGCGGATGATCTTCGTCGATGGGCAGATAGTCGGGTTCAAAACGCTCGTTGTAACTCCAGCCGACGATGGCATTGCTGCTGGCGCTGACGACCCGCTTGACGCCAAGGCGATGGGCAGCGTGGTGCACGTTAAAAGTGCCGATAACGTTGGTTCGGTAGACCAGTGGCGCGGTGGCGATGTTGGGATTGTGAATCGCCGCGAGATGGATCACCGCGTCAGCCCCGCTGATCGCTTCCATGACTTGGCCGAGGTCTTGGATGTCACCCAGCAAATATTTCACCGCGCCGCGTTCGGGACCAGCGGCGCAATCGAAAACCGTGACTTGATGGGCGACCTTCCCAGCGCCGGCGTCGATCAGTTCGGCGACGACCCAGCGGCCGATTTTGCCGAGACCGCCGGTGATCAGGATATTCATTGGGCGAGTTGCCAGCCGTGAGTAGTCAGCTCTCAGTTACGACCGAGACGGCCGGAAAACAACATGCTCACAGGCCGTAGAGCGCCCGGGCGTTGTCGCTGACGATCTTCTGCGCCAGTGCCGGGGTGAGTCGCGGGTCGGCGCTCAAATTGTGGATCGCCATGAGTTCGGTGGCGCTATCGGCATGGGCGTAGTCCGAACCGATGACGATGTTATCGTCGCCCAACTTGCTGACGATGTAGGGAATATCGTCGGTGGTTTCACAGCCGACGAAGAGGCGATCCCGCTTCAAGAAATCACCAGGAAGTTCCTTGTTCTTGAGACGGAAGCGTTTTTTTAAATCGGTGAAGGTGTAGGGCAGCCACTCGGCGCTGATTTCCAAGAAGCCGATGCGCAGCTTGGGGAATCGGTCAGGGATGCGGTCCATCACCAGGGAATGAAAGCCGCCGACGCAGTTGAGCTTGAATTTGGAAAAGCCGACGCTCTCGTATTTGTAATAGTTATACAGTGTTGCGCTGCCGTTGGCGGCATGGACGCCGATCGCGAGGTCGAGACGCTGGGCCTCTTCGTAAAGCGGGAAAAAGTACGGATCGCTCAATAACCGGTCGCCCTCTGTGCCGCGCATGAAAATGGCGCAGGCGCCGTTTTCTTTGGCGAAGCGCGCTTCGGCAAGAGTCTGCTCCATCGACATTAGCGGTACGACGGCGGCCCAGCGCAACCGTTCCTGTGCTTGTTTCCAGATGCCGGCGAGCCAGCGGTTGTAGCTGCGGCAAAGCGCCAGCTCGACTTCGGGACGCGGCGTGAGCGGAATAAGAAACAAGGTCGGGTAGAGCACTTGGATGGTAACGCCCAGCTCGTCCATATGCTTGAGCCGCGTCGCGACATCGCGCATCTCGCGCGACGCCTGTGGCGTGTTGCGGCCGACGTTACCCGACTTCAAACGCAACGTGCCATCGACCAGCCAGTATTCATCCTTGGAATCGCCGTCGCTTGAGCCGACCTGTTTGGGCCGGTATTTCTTGTCGGCTCCATCCATATATTCCCAGGTCTTTTCGGTTTCCAAGACATGGGCGTCGGCATCTATGGTTAACATTGGCTGTTCCTTTCGCGCGCTGGTGCACTGAAAATTAAATACTCTGCAATCGTGGCCGATTTCAAGTCTGAGGAGCAGCTTAGTATCGACCGGCGCGCGTTGACAACCTCGGAGCGCCGGTGTAATCCGGGCGCTGGCTGTCAGACGAGAGGGTTTATGAAATATCAATGTATTTCCGCCGATTCCCATTTAGAAATACGTCCGGACCGTTACGCCAAGCGTGTGCCGGAAAAATATCGCGACCGCGCGCCCAAGGTGATCACCCTGGAAGACGGCACCCTGGCTGTGCTGCAGGAAGGGCAGCCGCTGGAGCGTCTTATCTCGAACATCTCCTGCGGCCTGCCCTACGAAGAACGGCGGCCGTTCGATCCGCTGCCCGGCGAGAATTATGAAAACTCGCCCGGAACGGGATCACCCGAGCAGCGCTTGCTCGAACAGGACAAGGACGGCGTCGACGCCGAAGTGTTGTTTCCCGGCAACGTCGGCCCGGGGTTTTGGCGCGGCATTCGCAACGACGAGGTTTACAAGTCGGTGGTGCGCGCCTACAACGATTGGCTCGCGGAGGAGTATTGCTCGGTGTCGCCCGAGCGTCTGATCGGCGTCGGCGTGATCCCGATTACCAACATCACCGATGCTGTGACGGAACTGCGACACTGCAAGCGCATCGGTCTCAAAGCGGTGGCCATTGATAATTTTCCTGCCGGTAATCGCCAACCGATGCCGGCCGACGATCCTTTCTGGGCCGCGGTCGTCGACTTGCAAATGGCGCTGACAATTCACGTTGAGTTCGGTTTTCCGCGGCGCGGGCGCGGCCAGCCCGCGGCGGCCGCGCCGGCTTTCAAGTATGCCAAACAGACCGATCCCGAGCATCATGTGCCGGACGTGATCGAGCGGTTTAATAAGTATGGCTTTCGCGGCAGCAAGCAAGTCGTGCAAATGATTTGGGGCGGCGTG
>DASSGE010000598.1:0-5084 GCA_035693605.1 Binatia bacterium | reverse complement strand
GTGGCGCGGCTGTTAGTGGGGACCAAACGCGTTGGCACGAATGGCTCGCCTGATTGCACCATTATCGATGTCGGTCATAAGCGCGAGATGGAACTGCGCATCGAGGTGCCGGACGAAGAGCTCGGGCCGATCATTCGCCAGGATATCTGGGCCGCGGTGTACGACAAACTGGTCGAGCAAATCCAAACGCACCGCACGACCTTGGTGTTCGTCAATACCCGCCGGCTGGTCGAGCGCGTGTCGCATCAGCTCACCGAACGCTTGGGCGAAGGCAAAGTCGGCGCGCATCACGGCAGCTTGTCGCGCAAGACCCGTCTAGAAGTGGAAGAGAAGCTCAAGTCCGGCTTCTATCCAGTGGTGGTGGCGACCGCATCTCTCGAACTCGGTATCGACATCGGCCATGTCGACGTCGTCTGCCATATCGGCGCGCCGCGCAATCTCGCCGTGCTGCTGCAGCGAGTCGGCCGCTCGGGCCATTGGATGGGTGCCATTCCCAAGGGGCTTTTCTACCCGCTGACTCGCGACGATCTGCTGCAATCGATCGCGGCGATTCGCGCGGTGCGCCAAGGAAAGTTGGACAAGCTCAACCTGACTTACAAGCCGCTGGATATCCTGGCGCAGCAGATGGTGGCGACAGTGGCGAGTTCGGAATTGGCCGCACAGAACGCAAAGGGTGCAAAAAAGCTGCCCACACCTTCATCCTCCCCCGCAATGCGGGGGAGGACACAGGAGCGGGATCATCACGGCATTCGTGAAGATGAGTTGTGGCGACTCATGCGTAGCGCTTACCCGTATCGTGATCTCACCAAGGAAGAATTCGAGGAAGTTTTGGACATGCTCTGCGAAGGCGTCGAGACGCGGCGCAGCCGGCGCAGCGCTTATATTCACCGCGATCGCATCCATGGCGTGTTGCGGCCGCGGCGCGGCGCGCGCTTGACCGCGATCACCAACGGCGGGGCTATCCCCGACACTGCGGATTACCGCGTTGTCGAGTTCGCCAGCGAAACGTTTGTCGGTACGGTGAACGAAGATTTCGCCATAGAGAGTTTGGCCGGCGATATTTTTCTTTTGGGCAATCGCTCCTGGCGCATCCGGCGCGTTGGTTCAGGCAAGGTTTGGGTTGACGACGCCCAAGGACTGCCGCCGAGTATTCCCTTCTGGATGGGCGAGGCGCCGGCGCGCACGGTGGAGTTGTCGCAAGCGGTGTCTGACCTGCGCGGCGCGATTGCGGAGCGGTTGGCCGATCGCGCCGCGGCGACCGCCTGGCTTCAAAGCGAAGTGACCATGACGCAAGCGGCGGCCGAGCAAATCGTCAGCTACATCGCCGACACTGTCGCCGTCCTCGGCACAGTGCCAGGGCAGGATAAAATCATCGCCGAGCGCTTCTTCGATGAAGCCGGCGGCATGCAATTGATTCTTCATTCCCCATGGGGCGGGCGGCTCAACCGTGCCTGGGGCTTGGCGCTGCGCAAACGTTTTTGCGTGAGTTTCGATCGTGAGCTGCAAGCCGCGGCGACCGATGACGGTATTTGCATATCGCTGGTCGAGCAGCATTCGTTTCCGTTAGGCGATGTCTTCGCCATGCTTAAACCGGCGATCCTCGAATACAATCTCACCCAGGCAACGCTGGCCTCGCCCATGTTCACGAATCGCTGGCGCTGGAACGCGACCCGGGCACTGGCGCTCAAGCGCAGTAACGGCGGTAAGAAAATTCCCGTGGCGATCCAGCGCATGCGCGCCGAAGATCTTTTAGCCGCGGTGTTTCCCGGACAGGTCATGTGCCAGGACAACCACAGCGGTCCGGTCGAGATCCCCGATCATCCTCTGGTGCGCGAAACGATCGGCGATTGTCTCCATGAAGCGATGGATATCGACGGGCTATCGGCGCTTCTCGGCAAAATTGCAAGCGGCGAAATCCAGACCCTCGCCATCGACACACTGGCGCCGTCGCCGATGGCCCATGAGATTCTGAACGCCAACCCTTACGCGTTTCTCGACGACGCGCCCTTGGAAGAGCGCCGCGCTCGGGCGGTGTCGTTGCGCCGAGTCGATCCCTGGCTCGGCCGGGAATTCGGCCAGCTCGATGCCCAGGCCATCGAAGACGTCCGTCAACAAGCCTGGCCCGAAGCGCGCAACGCCGACGAGCTGCATGATCTGCTGTTGGATGTTTGTCTGCTGCCGGTTGAGTGGCGCAGTGATTGGCAAGGTTTGGCCAGGGAATTGGTCATTGGTGGCCGCGCCACAGTCGCGACTTGGCAGAGTTCCGGCCGCGTCCGGCGCGCCTATGTAGCGGCTGAGCGCGTCGATCTAATCAAAATTTGCTTGACGGAGGTATCGTTAGATCCGGCGATATCGCTGCCGCTCGGTTTTGCCGAGACCGTCGATTCGCCAGAAGACGCGGTCAAAAAAATTGTTCAAGGTTGGCTCGAACTGAGCGGTCCAGTGACCGCAATGGAACTCACCTCGCGCATTGGCCTGCCGCGAAATAAAATCGACGCCGGGCTCATTGCCTTGGAAAGCGCCGGGGTGGCGATGCGCGGCCAGTTCACCGGACAACCCCTCGGTCCCGACGATGTCGAGTGGTGCGATCGGGTGTTGCTGGCGCGGATTCATCGCTTGACGCTCGGAAAGATGCGCCGCGAGGTCGAATCGGTATCCGCCGCCGACTTCATCAGGTTTTTGACCCACTGGCAGCATGCCGCCCCCGGCGCGAAATTGCGCGGTCGAGACGGCGTCTTGCGCGTCATCGAACAGCTGCAAGGTCTGGAATTGCCGGCGCCCGCCTGGGAGCAGCATGTGCTGCCGGCGCGCATCGAAAATTACGATCCCGCCGATCTCGAATACCTTTGCTTAAGCGGCATTGTCGCCTGGGGCCGGCTCCGCAACGACATCATCGCCGAAGAGAACGGCCGCACCAAAGCTTCGCCCGGCAAGCGCATGAAGCGAGTGTCGGCGCCGGCGCGCAACGCGCCAATTGCATTCCTGCTGCGCGCGGAATTGCCCAACTACCTTGAACCGCTGCACGGCGGATTTAAGGAGATTGCCAGTCTCTCGGCGACGGCGCGTGAAGTCGCGCGTTACCTTGAGCAGCACGGCGCCTCCTTTCTTGCTGATATCGCCAATGATACCGGACTGCTGAAAATTAAAGTCGAAGAAGCGCTTTGGCAATTGGTCGCCCATGGACTCGCCAGCGGCGACGGCATCGCCGGTTTGCGCGTCCTGTTAACTCCCGAGCATAAGCGGGTCGAGCGCCGGCGCAGCTTGCGTCTCATTAACGGCGGGCGCAATCCAGAGCGGGCGATGCCGGTCGGCCGCTGGTCGCTCTGGCGCATCAAAGTTTCCCAACCGGAGGTTAATAGCGACAGCCGGCTGGAGCGGCATGCGCGCCAATTGTTACAACGTTATGGCGTGATGTTTCGCGATTTATTGGCGCGCGAGTCATTTAGCGGAACTTGGCGCGACTTGTTAACGATCTATCGCCGTTGGGAAGCGCGCGGCGAGATCCGCGGCGGCCGTTTCGTTAGCGGTTTTGTCGGCGAGCAGTTTGCGTTACCCCAGGCGATCGAACGCTTGCGTGAGCTTCGACGCGGCAGCGCGGAAGCGAATGAACTGTTGATTTCTGCGGGAGATCCGTTGAATTTGGCGGGAATACTGACACCCGGAACGCGCATCTCACCCTATTCGAATCAAATGATCGCTTACCGCAATGGTGAAATGATCGACTCGGGCCTGTTGGGCGAGCTGGTAAGCCGGCTTCAATCATCGGAAAGTCGCAATCAAACTTGAGCTGGGTTATGACCCGAAGACCCAAGCTGCGGGGCGAAAATCGATAAGTGTTAGCTAAGTAGACAAACTGGAAGATGAATGCTTTAAGGCTTCACGTTCCAGTTTTGCCGGCAGCGCGACTATCAGGAAAATGGTTTGCTTTGTTCAATACGGCCGGTGGCGCCATTGACCTTGCCGGACATGGGCGCGCTTAAAACTTCTTTTAGAACGCGAATCTCGACAATGTCTTCCTGTAGCCGGGTCAAACCTTCTTTAGCCCGATGAATTTCCGCGAGCATCGAGTCCAATTCACCGATCGTGATGGTCTCCAAAGCTTGGCGAATCTTGCGGTTCATACCGAAGAGATTCTGCACGCCGCCTTTATCGGAAATTTTATTATCCAGTTCGGTGTAGACGCGGGTAACGCCTTCCATCTGTCCTTTAACGTCGTCCATGGGATTCCTCCTGAAAAGCTTGCGGTGAAACTTAGCTTGATGTAACTCTCTCTCAAATCATAGTTGTGAAGCGAAAACAAGAACGGGTCGCTTCGACGGAAAATCTTGAGCAACTCAAAGCCGTTAGCGACGGGTAAAAATAGTGTCGATGAAATCAGCGAACCTGAGATAGGAAACAATTGAATGAATCAGATGCGCAGTGTCGGTATTCCGAGTCCCCGAGTCGAAGGCGAACATAAAGTCAGCGGCGCCGCCAAATACGCGGTCGATGTCGGTTTACCCGATATGTTGTGGGCGAAAGTGTTGCGCAGTCCGCTCGCTCACGCGCGAATCAAAAGCATCGATGTCGCCAAGGCGCGCGCGCTGCCGGGAGTCGTCGCCGTATTGACCGGCGCCGATCTCGCCGGCGCCAAGATCGGCAAGAAGATTATCGACATGCCGCTGCTCGCCGATGGGGTGGCGCGCTTCATGGGCGAAAAAGTCGCCGCGGTCGCGGCAACCAGCGAAGAGATCGCCGAGGCAGCGCTGGATTTAATCGACGTCGAGTATGAAGAACTGCCGGTGCTCGTTGACCCCATGGAAGCCGCCCGACCGGGCGCGCCGCTAATTCATCCCGATGTCGCCGGGTACAAAGGGCTATTGCACAGTATCGATAGCCCGAGCAACGTCTTCGTCAATCTTACTTGGAAAAAAGGCGTCGTCGAAGAGGGCTTCCGCCAATCTGATGTGGTTGTCGAAGATAGTTACAGAGTGCCGGCGATCCATCAAGCCTATATCGAGCCGCATTCTACGTTGGTGCGGGTCAATGCCGACGGCACCGCGGACATCTGGTCCTCGAATAAAAGCCCCTTCGGCATGCGCGAC
>DASSGE010000597.1:0-6840 GCA_035693605.1 Binatia bacterium | reverse complement strand
TGGGCATCTTCGCGCACCGCCGAAAAACGGTGAATTTGAGAGAATGGGCCGAATTATGACTATGAAATATCTATGGCTGCCGGTGGTTTTGTTGGTTTTCGGATGCGCCAAAGTACTCCCGGTGCGGCAGGTTCCGCCAGTGACATTGGGCGAGGCGGCCTTCTTTCCGACTATCGAGGCGCATACCGATGCAGCGATCACCTCGGGAAATCGTATCGACATCCTGCTGAATGGCGACCAAACCTTCCCGGTGATGCTGCGCGATATCAGATCGGCCAAGCAGACCATCACATTCTCGCAGTATCTTTTCGAGACCGGCTCGGTGGCGCGCCAGTTTGCCGAAGCCTTTGCCGAACGCTGCCGCGCCGGCGTAAGCGCGGACATCCTGCTCGATGACCATGGATCGGGTAAGACATCGGACGAAATCATTGCCTTGATGCGCGATGCCGGCTGCCGCGTCGAATTTTTTCACCGGGTCGAGGCGCCGGCAATTATCTTTCCGTGGAAATTGCTGAATTATAACTATCGCAGCCATCGGCGCATTCTTGTCATCGACGGACGGGTGGGTTTTACCGGCGGCTATGGCATCGCCGACTCCTGGAATGGCGACGGCCGCACCGCGGAACACTGGCGCGATACCAATGCCCGCATCGAAGGTCCCGCCGTTAAGTACCTGCAAGCTGCGTTTGCCGAAAGCTGGCTGGAAACCACCGGCGTCGCCATCGGCGGCGAAAATTATTTTCCGCGCCTTGAACCGATCGGCAATGTGCCCACTCAGATCGTTCGCAGCTCGCCGGCCGGCGGTAGTTTTCAAACCTATATGCTGTTCCTGATTACGATCAATGCCGCGCGCAAATCGATCTTGATCACCAATCCCTATTTTATCCCCGACGACGTCATGACCCAGGCTTTGATAAAGGCTGTCGCTCGCGGTGTTCGCGTCATTGTCTTGACACCCGGCGAGATCGACAGCCAGCTGACCTATACCGCTAGCCGCAGCCACTACGGCCGGCTGTTGCTGGGCGGAGCGCAGATTTTCGAGTACCAGCCCGCGCTTATGCATGCCAAGACCATGGTCGTCGACGGCATCTGGGCAACCATCGGCAGCACCAACTTCGACAATCGCTCGTTCGCGTTAAATGAGGAATTGAACATCACGGTTTACGATGCGGCGCTAGCGCGCCGTCTCGAAGAGATTTTTCATGAAGACTTGAAACACTCGAAAAACATCACCTATGACGAGTGGAATTCGCGCGGCATCTTCGAACGGCTCTTCGAGTTTTTCACTTTTCCGGTAAAAGAGCTGTTGTGACGTGCCAAGCGATTATCGGCAGCGGGGTATTCGGAGTGTCCCAACGCCGACCTGGCTACAAAAAAGTCCTGTGGACGCTTAACCGCTATCGGGTTAATTCGCTCAACGATCGACGCTTCTCACGGCCGAACGATTTGTTAAGCTATTTTGATGAAGCGAGCGGCAGCAGGACCGGGCAATCACTCGCCAGGGCAGACCAGTCGGTCGACGTCTGATCGACGCGGCGTAGTTGTGCGCTACTCGGCAGTCGGCGCGAGCCCACCGGATTTTCACGAGCACGTAAGCCGAAACGAGACCGCGAGAAAGCTGGCGACGCTTAAAGGCTACGAATTTGCCGGCGACTACGATCCCTCCAAGCATTACGCCGGACGAGTCTATTTCGTGCCGGACGACACTCTGATCGGTGTCGCAGCGGCACGGCGCCTGGGCATTCACAATGAACAGGATCTGTTCGGCGGCATCGTGCCACACCCGTTTGTCGCTACCAAGACCATTACTCACCCGTTGGTCGATTGCGCTGCGCAAGCACCCGAAGGCTGGCGGCATGACCTCGGCGAGCGATTGCGCGACGCGGTTCTGTTCGGATTCACCGCCTTTAGTCGTGACGACGCACGGCGAGCGGGCCTGCTCGTGCTCGAGCGCGGCCGAGCGCGGCTCAAACCCGCATGCGGCATCGGCGGGCGCGGCCAGGTGGTGGTCTCAGGGAGAGCCGAGCTCGACAAAGTCATCGAGGGTCTAAATCCTGCGGAATTGTCGCGCTACGGCATTGTCTTCGAGCAGAACTTCGCGAACATGGTAACTTACAGCGTCGGCCAGGTGCGCGTCGGAGAACTCCTGGCAACCTACTACGGCACTCAGTCTTTGACCAAGGACAATAAGGCGGCGGCAGTTTACGGCGGCTCGACATTGATCGTCGCACGCGGCGATTTTGATGCTTTGCTCAGCCTCGATATTGCGCCCAACGTCCAGAGCGTCATTGGCAAGGCGCGCGCCTACGAAGCCGCAGTGTCACAGGCGTTTCCGGACTGGATGGCGTCGCGGCGAAATTACGACGTCGCCGAAGTCACCGGAAGCGCAACTCACTGCGGCGTGCTCGAACAGTCCTGGCGCATCGGTGGCGCAAGCCCGGCCGAGATTGCCGCGCTGCACAAATTTCAAACCGATCCCGCGCTCGGCGCGGTGCACGCGGCATCCGCCGAAATTTATGGCACGACCGAGGTGCCGCCCGAGGCATCGGTGCATTTTCAGGGCGTCGATGAGCGTCTCGGCCCGATGGCCAAATACGCACTGGTTACACCCTATGACCATTCGCGATGAGTCCGTCGATATTGCCGTCGATAACCAGATTATTTGCGGCACTCTGTTTACCCCACCACACGTGGTCGGCAGCGCGCTGTTTGCCCACGGCTGGGGCGGCAGTCAGCAACAATACCGCCGGCGCGCGTGCGCGGTCGCCGAACTTGGCTTTCTCTGCCTGACATTCGATCTACGCGGCCATGCCCGCCGCGAGGACCAACGAAAGACCGTGTCACGCGCGGCCAACCTGCGCGATCTGCTTGCAGCCTACGATCTGCTCGCCGGTCAGCCGGGCTCGTCCGCCATCGGCCTCGTCGGCAGTAGCTACGGCGCTTATCTGGCCGCCATTTTGACATCGCTCCGCGCGGTTCACTGGATGGCGCTCCGGGCTCCGGCGCTCTATAAAGACGCCGACTGGCAACTGCCGAAAATCGAACTTCATATCGACCCGGACTTTGCCGATTATCGCAGGCGTGCCGTAGCGCCGCAGGACAATCGGGCGCTGCAAGCCTGCGCGGCTTTTCGCGGTGATGTGCTGATCGTCGAGTCCGAACTTGACGATACGGTGCCGCATCAGGTGATCGAGAATTATGTCGCCGCGTGCAAGTCCGCACGCACGCTGACCCGGCGGTTGGTCAAAGGCGCTGACCACGGCCTGAGCACAGAGGCTTGGCAGCGCGAGTCTACCGCGTATCTGGTCGACTGGCTCAAGGAGCGCGTCACGACCGGCACTTAATTTCTCGTGCTTGCGCCAAAGCCCGCGGCGCGAGCAACCGCAAACGCGCTTCAATCGCGACCGCGCGCTCTTGCCGTCGCAAAGATCTCCCAAACAGACATGAACATGGCGGCGATCAGCGGCCCGATGACGAATCCGTTGAGACCGAAAATCGCTATGCCGCCGAGGGTGGAAACCAGCACCACGTAGTCGGGCATTTTGGTGTCTTTGCCCACCAGGATCGGCCGCAGAACGTTGTCTACCAGTCCAATGACAAGCACGCCGAAGGCGATCAACACGACGCCCTGCCAGAGCGCGCCGGTGACGAGAAATAAGATCGCGACCGGAAGCCAGACCAGGGCGCAGCCGACCGCCGGCAGCAGCGATAGGAAAGCCATGACGACGCCCCAGAGCACCGGCGCATGGACATCGAGAATCCAGAAGATCAGACCGCCGAGCGCGCCTTGCACGATCGCAGTGACTACGTTGCCTTTGACAGTGGCGCGAGTAACGGTGGTGAACATTTCGAAGAGCTCGCGGCGTTGGTCCGGGTGCAAAGGGACGGCAGTCCTGATGCGCCTGGCTAGTTCGTCGCCGTCGCGCAGCAAAAAAAACAACAGGTATAGAACAATACAAACATTGACCGCCATATCGAACGTATTCTGGCCGATCTCCACAGCTTTCGTGGCAAGGAACTTACTACCCTGCATCAAACCTGTGGACATTTTATTCTGTACGGAACCTAGATCGGCCAAGCCGAAGCGGTGCAGCACGTCGATTATCCACGCCGGCAGGGCGCCGAGCGCCTGCTGAAAATACCGGCTGACGCTAAGTTCTCCCGATTGGAACTTATCGTACGCTCCGAGTGCTTCCTGTATTAACAACCCGCCGATCAGTGTAAACGGCAGAATGACGAGCAGCAGAACGATTACGACGGTCGTGAGCGCCGCCAGCGTGCGTCTTTCTCCAAAATTCGCCTGCAGCCGGCGGTCGAGCGGCGCAAACACGATCGCCAAAATAGTTCCCCATAAAACCGCTCCGAAAAAGGGCCAGAGGATCCATGCGAACGCGACCGACACGGCAACGACGAGTAATAAAAAGGTTCTGTCTTCGAGACCTGGCAGGTTGACGGGCTTTGGCGACTTCATAGCATCTCGCAGGGTGTTTGGATGCCCGTCACTGGGCTCGCCTGTTGGCCAAAAAAAGCCCTGACAAGGCGTGAATTCCATTGCTCATACAGATAGTACACCACGCGAACCGCGCCTCTACCAGATACAAATTTTAAAACTCGGCTGACGTCGTCGTCGGGGGCGGTGAAACGGCAGCAGCATCAAGCTGACCATCGGAACCACCGATAACCGGTGCTAAAATGGGCCTATGCGGAGCTCTGATGTTCTGACTATTGTCCTCGGTATAGTGATTCCGATCCTCTTTGTCGCCTTCATACTCTGGCACATCTTTGGCTAGTTACCCGCGCCATGAACTCGTCCAAGGCACCCATATCGCTCAACGACTACCGGCTGAACAGGGCGGACCGGCGGCTGAAGCGGCGTCTCGCTGACGCGCAGACAATTTTCCAGTCAACCGGCAAGTACGAGACCATGCTTCGATTGAAGTACCTAGCGATTCTCGACTATTTAGAAGACGTTCCGGAGCTGCGGGAGTTGGGACGCCAGCAAAAAAACAAGATCATAAACCGCACGCTGATCGACGATGAGCGCGCAAACTTCGGATGATCCTTTTTTAGCTGCATCCCAATTTTTGGACATAGTCCCGGGAATCGGACAGGCCGTAGGAATATTTGCAGCGATAGCGTCAGCTCGGGCCTGGTTGGTTCATGCAGCGCGAGAAATCCCGGGTTTGCTGGGTTCCCTTCACATGATCTCGCGCGCGCGAGATTTCTAATAATTTCGCGGCTCTGTTCTAGACTTCTGCGCCGGCATTCCTCAGACGCGGGCATTTTATTCTTTCCGGCGCCGAAGCACATGATTCAAGTCGCCGACTCGATACCAGCGATAGCCATAGGCTTCCAGAGCTATATGATGGGCGCCGTTGTCGTCGGCGTGGCTTTCGTCTTTGTTCAGTAGATTGATCAGGCGATCCCCACCCTCACCTTCGGCGGTGATCTTTGCTTCGTGTGTTTGATCGTCGAAATTGTGCACGACTACCAACGAATTGCCGCGCCAGTCATAGCGCATCGCGAGCACCGTCGGCGCCGCGGTCTGAAGCAGAGTCCAATCGCCCCAACCGATCTCGGGACATTCTTTTCTGATTCTTATCATGCGCGCGGTCCAGCTTAGCAGCGAGTTCGGATCGCGCCGCTGTTTTTCCACGTTGACCTGATCGTAACGATATGGGCCTTTGGAGATAATCGGATGGATGGTCTTGGCCGCCGTCGAGAATCCCGCCTGCGGGTCATCGGTCCATTGCATCGGCGTGCGCACGGCGTAACGCTCCTTCAAAGAGAGATCATCACCCATGCCGATTTCGTCGCCATAGCGTATCACCGGGGTGCCGGGGAGTGAGAACAGCACACTGTAAGCCAACTCGAGTTGCGGCTGGCTGCCGAGCATGGATGCGAGCCGGCGGCGGATGCCACGGTTGTAAAGCTGCATCTCGGGCTTGGGGCCGAACCTGGCGAACACTCTTGCGCGCTGCTCTTCGGTCAGGCGTCCGAGATCGAGCTCGTCGTGATTGCGCAGAAAGTGCGCCCACTGCGCTCCGGGTGGCAGCTTCTTGGTTGCTTTGAGCGCTGCCGCCAGCGGCGCGACGTCGCCGGTCGCGAGCGCATAGAAGAGATGCTGGTTGACGAAGAAGTTGAACATCATGTGAATGCGGTCGCCTTCGTCGCCGAAAAAGTCCCGCGTTTCTTCAGGGACGACGTTTGCTTCGCCCAGGAGAACACCGTCGCCGCGCCGCCACTGTAAAAATGTCCGCATATCCTGGAGGTATTCGAAATGCATCTGCGGCTTCTTCTTGCCTTGCGGCGGCGATTCAATGATGAAAGGCACCGCATCGACGCGAAATCCGGAAACGCCGAGCTCCAGCCAGTAACCCATGACGCGGCGTATCTCGGTGCGCACCGCCGGATTGTCCATATTGAGATCCGGCTGAAATTTATAAAACCGGTGGTAATAATATTCTCGCGCCACGCTGTCGTAGCTCCAGGTCGACTGCTGCACGCCGGGAAAGACCATGCCGGTTTTCCAATTGGCAGGCCGCTTCTTCGACCAGACATACCAATCGCGATAGGGTGAATTTTTGTCCTTGCGCGCGGTTTGAAACCACGGATGCTGCTCCGAAGTGTGGTTTACGACCAAATCGATCACTACATCGATGCCGTGCTTTTCCACTTGATGCATGAATTCGACGAAATCGCCGCTCGATCCATGGCGCGGATCAACGCCATAGTAATCGCGGATGTCGTAGCCGTCGTCCTGGTTGGGCGTCGGCTGAAACGGCGACAGCCAGATCGTGCTGACGCCGAGCGTATGCAGATATTCGAGACGCCGCGTCA
>DASSGE010000596.1:0-5360 GCA_035693605.1 Binatia bacterium | reverse complement strand
CGCGATGGATTCCGACGTCGCAGCGAGTTCGACAATGGCTATCCGCTTGGTCTGCGCCGCGGCTCGCGCCGGCGAGTCCAATCCCGCCTGAGTGATCAATAGTTTTGCGTCGAGACTATCAAGAAGATACTCGAATTCGGTTAATTTGAATTCGGGATTCAGGGGCGCCAGAGTCGCCCCGGCAAGGACTCCAAGACTCACCGTCGCCAAGTCCGACCCGCCGGGCAGAACCACCGCAACTCGATCGCCGCGGCCAATGCAGTGGCTGTTCAAGACTTCAACGACGTAACCCATCTGGTCACGCAAGCGCGTGTATGTAAGCGGCTTTCGACCTGGTGCTTCGAGCGCGACAGCGTTAGGATGTTGTTCCGCTTGGGCCGCGACCGAGTGAAAAATCGTTTCAGGCATCCGTTTGCAAAACTCCCGAAGATTACACTTGCCTTCAGTTAACGGCGAAAACAGGCATCGGCCCGCTCAAAAATCTGGCCGATTAAGTTTTGAAGAATGAATGACTGCTATTTTTACGGCAAACATGTTTAAATTTCCAGTGCTAAATGACGACTCCCGCAGCGACCGCCTCGATCTGCAGCGTCGACTTGCCGGCCGATTTGAAAGCCCGATTTCACCATAAGAAACTCGCAGTAATCTGCGCCAACTAATTACGGGCTGGGCTTTTGCGACAACCGCTCGACGAAGCCGCTCTTACGTATCTCCTCCATCAAAATTGCATCGATGAAGTCTTCGGCCCTTGCGCCCTTTCGCTTTCGGCGTCGGCAGTGCGTCGATGACATTTCTGGATGCCGCGCGGTTCCGGCGTTGGAAAATCCCGGAACGCTTTCGACAAGCGTTCGTAAAGCGGCCCTACCACCTCGGCATCGCTGTTGCTCTCGCGCAGCACCGCGCGCGCCACCTCCGGCTTGGTTTGAATGCGTCGATGCCATCGATCAACGCCCTGCAAATAACGCTTGACGGTTTCGCGCTGGTTCTTCACCAGTGCGCCCGACACCACGCCGCCGTGGCTGGCAAACCCCAGAGTCAGCTCGGTCAGATCGGCGAGCACACGGCAACAAGCCGGTAGCGACGATTTTCGCCACGCCGGTGGAGCTCACCAAGGCCGCGTCCATGTGGCAGCGATCGCAGTTGCGCTACTTGACCGCAATCCCCAAACCGGATTAAGGTGGCGGCAAATCTTAAAAACGAGGTGACCCATGGCACAAGACGCAATCGAATTCCGACACAAGACCCCCGAGTTCGAGGGACCAAAAAAAACCTGGCAGGTCTGCAATAGCGACCTGATGAAAGTTCAAGTTCAGGTGGTGAAAGACGGCGGCGAGAACAACCTGCACACACACACCGGCGAGGACGCTTTCTGGTACGTGATCAACGGGGCCGTGAGATTCTACGGCGAAGGCGACACGGTGATCGGCGAATATAAGAAAGGTGAAGGTCTGTTGGTGCCGCGCGGTTTTAAGTACTGGTTCGAAAGCGCCTCGAGCGATGCGCTGGAAATTCTTCGCGTGACCGCGAAAGACCAAAGTATCGACAACAAACGCGTTGACCTGTCACCGCAAAAAGATTGGATGATTCAGCAGAATACCTTCGGCGCGCGGCAATAAACCTGGGCAAACAACCGTTCAAGGTTCAAGGTCAAAACAAGGCTTCCGTCCGGGAACCGCGGGACTGAAACCTTGAACTTTGAACGGCAGTCTATCTCCCGCTTTCCAATTCTTTCAAAGCCTGGCGCGCCAGCGAAAAATCCCGCACTTCGTCGATGGGACGTTTCTTGTCGCCGAGTTTAACCATCAGCGCTTCAAGTTCGGCGTCGCTCATCAAGCCGTCGCGGCTCAAACCTTTCAATTCATAATCGTAAGAATGGGCAGCGACATCCAACGTTTGCGGCAACCATTGCAGTAAAGCTTGGATGGTCTCTTGGCGATTGTCTAAGACAAACTGTTGCGCTCGCAGTAGCGCTTTCAATACCTTTTTCACCGTCAGCGGATTCTCTCTCAGATAACGCTCCGGGGTGAATACGCAGGCGCCAGGCAGGCCGATTTCCGGAGGACCGGCGAGCGTTGAAAATCCTTTCTGGCGCAGCATCAGATCATGAGGTGTGCCCACCGCGATCACGTCGACGGCGCCGCTGCTGAGCGATTGAAAGCGCGTCGCGGCATCGCCAACAGCAAGCACCTGAAGCAAACTGGGATTGAAGCCCTTCGATTGCAAAAGTTCCTCGGCGGCCAAGTGATCCGAACCGCGCAGCGTCGCGACCCCGAGCTTCTTGCCCTTAAGCTGCTGGATGTCTTTGAACTCCGGCCGAGCGACTAAAAAGTACGGCCCCTTTTTTTGATGCACGAAAACAAGCTTAATCGGAAACCCCTGCAGGATACCGCGAAAAACGCTGGTGAACGCGTCGGCGAAGGTCGCCTCACCGCTCACCAGCGCGGTAGCCGCCAAGCGCGGATTCATCTGAATCATCTCCGCTTCGATTCCTTCGGCTCTAAAAAACCCTTTGGACTGGGCGATGAGCTTGGGAGCCATTGAATTGCTTCTGCTGGCATGGACAAAACGAACTTTCTGGACCGCCTCAGCGGCATGGCCGTCACTAGCCAGCGGCAAAATCAGCGCCGCAATCATCAAACTGATCGAGGGGACGAATCGATTCATTGCTGGATCCTCAATTTTCGCCCGTGACCGGACCAGGCAACCGTCATTGCGCGCGCCCAGTGTCTTGGCGCGCCGGCATGTCCAGAGATTTTCCTTGGCGACACCTTCCTAACATAAGCAGCTCGGAAACGGGTAGCGCCAGGAGGGTGGTGGTTCAGTTAGACAGAGATCTCTCACTTCGTTCGAGATGACAAGGCGACTCCCTTGCTGTCATTTCGAGTGAAGCGAGAAATCTCTCTCAAGCTGAAATCGTACGCCCGACTCAAACTGAACCACTACCGCCAGGACGATTGTATCTGCGCCCCTAGCGCTTCGCCGGGTTTTTTAATATACCTGCGTAAACTTGCTTTCGGGGGGCCCCAATGCGTTCACGTGCCAGCTGTTTCGTTTGCTTTGCCGTACTGCTAACCATCTTCTCGGTGAACACTAGCGTTCGCGGCGCCGAACTGATCCCTCTGCGCGCCACGTATGCGTCGGTCGGTGGAGCCTTTGCACCTCTTTGGATAGCCCAGGATAAAGGCGTCTTCAACAAATATGGCTTGGCCGTCGATCTCAAATACATGCTCTCGGCCACTGGCACCCAAGCATTGCTGTCCGGTAGCGTCGATATCGTTAATCCCGGAACAGAGTTGATCGAAGCGGGTCTCGGCGGCGCCAGGGTGGCCTTCATCATCGGCATCCTCAACCGCGCGGTGTTGTCGGTTTACAGTAAGCCGGAGTTCAAACAACTCACGGATCTGAAGGGCAAGGTCCTTGGGGTGACGCTGCCCGGCTCGACCACCGATATGGCGGCGCGGATGCTGCTTCAGCAAGCCGGCATGACCCCCGGCAAAGAAATCCAGATCACTCATTTGCAGGGCATGCCCGATATGATCACGGCGCTAAGTCAGGGGCGCATCGACGCCGCCATTATTTCCGCGCCGACGACGATCCGAGCAAAGCAAGCAGGAATGAAAGAGCTGGTCGATATCACGGCGCGCAACCTACCGATGATCCACGCAGGGCTGGCAACCACTCGCGATTTCATTAAGAGCAATCCCGATAAAGTGCGCCGGTACGTGCAGGCGTACATAGAGGCGAGCAAGATCGCCCGCACGGATGCCGAGACCACCAAGCAAATCATCGGCAAATGGACTAAGACCGAAAACAAGGAGGATCTCGACGAAACTTACAACACCTATGTAAAAGCCTGGGATCAAGCGCCCTATGTATCCAGCGCAGCGATGCAAGCGGTATTGAATTTCGCCATCAACCCCAACGCCAAAACCGCCAAGCCGGAACAGTTCATCGACAACTCTTTCGTTGCTGAGCTGGACAAGTCCGGCTTCATCAAGGAATTATATAAGTAGCCCGGGAATCGGAATTTCGCCACGAAAATCACGAAGAGCACGAAGTTCGGAGAATTTATTTTGTCTCCTTCGCGTCCTTCGCGCCTTCGTGGCGAATTCCCGACCAGACACTCATGAGGAACCGTTTTTGGACTTCGGCTTCACTCCAGACCAGCAACGGCTAATCGATCGCGTCAATTCCCTGGTGCGGGAACGCATCGCGCCGCGAGCGGCCGGGTACGACGCCGAGTTCGCGGCGCCGCTTGAGGACATTCGCGATCTCCACCGCGAAGGCTGGCTGCTCGCCAATCTCGATAAACGACGCGGCGGGCTCGGCTTTGGACTCCACGGCGACGATCCGCTGAGTTTTTTTCTTATCGACGAACATCTGGCTTACGGCAATCCATCAACCGCTCACTGCTTTCAAGTCCACAACAACGCATTGATGATGATCGATGCCATGGCGAGCGAAAAGCAAATCGAAAAATGGCTCGAGCCGACGATCGCGCGCGGCGCGCTGATCCCTGGCGCCGGCGCCGAACCTTTAGGCGCGCCGCCGACAAACGCGAAGAAAATTAGCGGCGGTTATCTGGTCAGCGGGACGAAACATTACGCCACCAATGCCAGCATGGCCGAGTGGCTTTGGGTCGGGCGGGTCGCTTCGGATTCCCATCCCAAGCCGATCATGCTGATGCTGCACAGAGACACGCCGGGCTTGACGATCGATAACGAAGCCTGGCGCCCAACCGGCATGCGCGCCTGCGTGAGCCCATGGCTTTATTTACAAAATTGTTTCGTGCCGGAAGAAAATCTTTTGGGCCGCCCCGGACAGTTTCTCGACGAGAACTGGATGGGCAAAATCAACTTCGCCTTCACGGCCAATTATCTCGGTTCGGCGCGTGCTATGTACGATTGGGCGCTTGCCTACACCCGCGAACGCGACGGCGGCAAGGACAGCTATCGCCAGTTACGCTTCGGCGAGCTCAAATCCATGCTCGACGCCGCCCGGCTGATTCTCTACAACGCCGTGCGCATGTTCAAAGATAATCCCAACGAGGCCATGATCGCCGCCCACGAAGCCAAGTGGATGGCGAAGGAGACTTTAGAGAAAGTAATGTGGAGCGCGGCGGAAATCTGCGGCTCCACCGCCCTCTTCATCAACCATCCCTTGGAGCGTTTCTACCGCGACATGCACCTGCACATGATGCATGGCCGCCACGATATCGCCGCGCAGATCGTCGGCGCGGCGGAATTGGGTGAGCCGTACGATACCAATCGGAATCACTGATTCTGCGTTTGCGACAAACGCTCTAATCAGTCGAACTTGTTCCAAGCTTAACGACTAGCAGCTGAGCGGCTCGCAATCAC
>DASSGE010000595.1:0-4783 GCA_035693605.1 Binatia bacterium | reverse complement strand
GAGCGGCCCGCCGAGAACCAGTGAGAAGTCCTGGAATTCGCGGAGCCGATCGCAAGCCGAAGTTGGCAACTGAGATGTGAATGAATTTGGCTCTTGGTTCATGTCCGACTCTCGCACACAACATTCGCCAAAGTCTTTTCTCTGTACTAAAAGCAGGTACAGAGAATTCAGGTCAGGCACGCTTGTCGCCGCCTCCGTAGTCCTGCGGCGCCGCCCAAGCAATGCAGGACTCTCGGCTTAAGACATTGGCCCGGTAATATCCGAGTAGTAAATTATCGGAGCATTCGACAATTGATCAATTAGACTTTGGTCCAATGTCCCAATACGCAGTTGGCCACGGTCGACCGCCTCTCATCTTATGGGTACCGCCAATACCGGACAAGGCGCGCCGCGCACGACACGCTCGGTCACGCTGCCGCGCAATGCATCCACAATACCCTGCCGCCCTTCGGTCGCCATTACGATCAGATCCACGTCCTCCCGTGCCGCTGCCAAGATTTTTTCCGCGACATCGCCGTCGGCACGTATCTGTCTCCAGGTGCAGGCTTGGCTTGCCGGCCGTTCGAATCGTGGCAAGACGCGGCCATTCACGTGAAGAACCAAGAGCTCGACGGGTTCATCGCCAAAAGCTTCGGCAGTTCGCACCGCCCGGAACACCGCTTCCTGGGCATCGGGCTCGTGATCGACCGGCAGCAGAATGCGGCGCAAATGAATGGCTCCGTCAATAGCCACGATGCCGCGGCAACCGCGGGGCACAAACAGCGTCATTGCATCGGTCCGGCGCGCAACCGCCTGAGCCAGCGATGGCTTAAGCCAGAGCGGCAAACCTTGGGGGCCACGAGTAGAGAGAACGACCAGGTCCGGTTGGTGTCTGTCGACATGGTTGATACTCGCGCGAATCGGGTTGCCGCGCGTACTAACTTTGATTATTTTTAGCCCGAGCTTTTGGAAAACCGCTGATCGCGGGCTGCCGGGAGCGAGCACCTGCCACTGCTCAAGAGTTTTCCGAACCGCAGGAAAACGCGACCAATCTTCAACCTGGCCGCGCCCGGCATGCAGTATGCTCAACTCGCACTTCCGTAGCAGGGCGATCGCCAGCGCGTGCGCAAACGCCAGCTCACTGGCGGGCGAAAAATCGGACGGATGAAAAATCGACTGAACAAAGGGAAATGTCTTTGACGTTCGGCTCACGGTGCGAATCCTTTCCAGACTTCTTCGGCGCGAAGCATGATCCCGGTCAGTGGGAAACTGTCACTTACGTAGGCTTCCTGCGCCGCCACAGCTTTACTTCAAAACCAGCTTTGCCTGCAATCGACACCTTCGGAGTGAAGTTAGAACACTTCTTTGCAAGGGTTCTTCATTCAACTAGCACGGCATAACTTGAATGTTAAAATTATTGCGCGAGCGACGACGGCATAGTCGTAATGGCCGCTCGTCCCGCGGCGAGGATCGGCATGAAGCAACTGATGGCGACGTTTCGCATGGTCCGGATCATGTCCGCCCCAGCGCAACACAAATCAGCGAATTGCCGGTGGACGCGCCGAGCATTACCGACTTCAATAGTGAATAGATCTCACAAACGTCACGCTAAGAGCCGTCTCGATAGCATGGCGTTGTGTGGATAAGGAATTGCCTTCCGAGCGGGCCCGGCAACACTCCGCGGACTCCATCGTCAGGGACATTTTTCTGCGCGTCGAGGGAAACTTTCGCGAAGTAAGATTGGGCAAAGTACGCGGTAACGGCCTTATGACCACCTTATCTTTCACCTCGATCGCGCCCGCGAATTTTCTGCGCCTGCAATTCTGCCGCGAGCGTGAATCGATTGTTCAAGTAATGGTGGGTCTTGCTAAAAAGAGTTCTCGCAATGACAGTGGAATGCAGTTACACGACTAAGCCATCAGAACCACGCCGATTCCGGCGATGCACAATAAGCTGGCGGTGAGCAGTCCGGGAATCCCGAGCGCCGCGGCGCTGACACACCCGGCCGCGCCGAGCAAAATCAACAGGAGCCCGATCACTTCCATCTTACGGACCCGACGAAATGTTTGGCGCAATGTTTTTAAATACATGATCGTCAAATAGCAGCCAATCGGTCCAGCCGGAGCACTAATTAAATGGTGCACAATCTAACGGGGTGTTAACTAGTGCTGATTTCCCGGCTCGCGAACACAAGAGAGAGCAATCATTATACCTATGGTTTGGATGAAAGAATTAGTGATTTTAACCGAAATTAGTACACTTCGTGGAGGTTGACTCTCACTAGCGCGTGCGACAAATCTGCCCGCTAAAACATCGCACTCCTGTTTAAGGTATATCAGTATGCCAACCGCTCTGGAGTAGACCCGTGGTGCGGTCGCTATCGCGTTGCTGCGGGGAGGTCCAAGAAATCCAAATTGGCTTGATAACGGTGACTCACGCCATTCGTGATACTCCACCGCACTAATTGACCCGAGCCATCAAGCACCGATGCGCCTGCGCGAGAAGAAGTGGTTTAGTCGGCGCCAATTTTTCCCGCCGCCGCACGGTCGACCAGCGCCAATGCGTTGTCCCGGCGCACGCGTCCTGCCGGAATCGACGCATCGCCGGCACTCAACCGCGCCAGCGCGTCAATCTTGTCTGAACCTGTCACCAGCCACAGGATGCGCCGAGCGCGATTGAGGATCGGGAAAGTCAACGTCATGCGCCGTCTACCTTGATATTCTGCGGTTACAGCAACATCTTCTTCGATTACGTCGAGCACCGCATCGCCGGGAACCAACGAAGCTGTGTGACCGTCAGGTCCAAGCCCGAGATGCGCGAGGTCAAGCACGGCCGGCGAACCGGCGATGGTTGCTAGCGTCTGGGCGTAGCGCTTGGCGGCCGATACCAAGTCAGCCGATTCCACTGGCATCGCATGAATTTGTTCGGGCCGCAGTGGCGCATGCTCAAGCAAGCTTTTGCGCAATTGAGTCAGATTACGATCCGGGTGATCGGCGGGCGCAACGCGCTCATCAACCTGCACGACCTGCACGGCATTCCACGGCACCTCTTCATCGGCCAGGGCGCGCAACATCAACCTGGGCGTGTGGCCGCCGCTGACGGCAACAATGAACCGGCCGCGCGCACTCGCCGCCTCCCGCGCTGCCGCGGCGATGATTTCGGCGGCCTTCTGTGCCGCCGCTTCGGCGCTCGCCAGTATTTCGATCTTCATGCGAATTGCTACGACAAGCACTGGCCCCGTTTGAGTTACCCACGCTAAGTAAGTCGAATTTATCCGATTTCGCCAATCATCTAGCGGTCATCGTCGGGCGGGTGCCTCCTTTGAGGACGTTCTGGGGGTCGAGAACATTCAACAGCTGGATGAGCTTTGCGGCGAGCCCGGTCCAGCCGGTCTGGTGGCTGGCCCCAAGCCCCGCGCCATTGTCGCCGTGGAAGTACTCATAGAAGAGGACATAATCGCGCCAGTGCGAATCGCTCTAGAATTTTTTCAGCATCATCGTAAACGGGCCGCCGCCCCTTTTCGTCCTTGAGGAAAATCCGCGTGATCCGCCGGGCAATTTCCATGGTCACCTCGAAGAGGTTCATCATCTTCCCAGATCCTGTAGGACATTCGATTTTGAAAGTGTCGCCATAGTGTAGTCTTCACGCACGGTTCGCCACTGTCGCTCACTGAGGTAGGGTCCCCACTTCTTCCAGGCAGCCTTCTGTTCAGCTGTTTCTTGAAGTCGGGCATTTTCGGCATTCATTGCAGTCTCGCTTTCGTCAAATGGTAGAAGAACGTGTGTTTAGATAATGACTGGAAACCGAGTCCAGCCAATCAGAAACCAGTTCCACCAGCAGGCCAGTTTGGCATCTGTAATGACACAGAAAAAAAGTGGTCCTGTTTAGCGCGCCAAGAACTTGCCAGCAACGAAGGGCATCGCTTCATTTCCCGTAGCAGGTTTTCACCGCCATTTCGTTGCCCGATTTTACGGCCTGGAATTTTTCCCAGAACGCTTCGTCGACTTTTTTCCAGACAGGACTTTGCCGCACTCCCCGATATCGCGCCAGCGCGCTGGGGCCGCCATTGTAAGCGGAGTAAGTCGACCGGGCGAGGTTTCCTCCCGGCTGCTTATCTTCACCCTTGCGGATGGCATACTTCGTCAAGTAATAGATCAAGATCTCTCCTCCGGCGTTGCCGTTATATTCGATATCGCCGCCCAACCCTTTGAGATCGTAAACCCCGCGCCAGGTGTTGCGATTGACTTGCATCAAGCCGAGATCGCCCGAAGCCGACGCCAGCGGTGTCCCCTTCTTCACATACTGGCGCCAGCAGCTCTCCTGCCACGCCGACGTGAAGACGATTTGACGGTAAATTGGCTTGTAGTCCTCGTTAAGTTTGGATCTTGTGGCGATCCTGTCGCTCAGCTTGTCCAATAAGTTTCTCACGGCCGTGAGGTAGGGGTGCAGATTTTCTGGTTCAGGCAGTAACTGGTTCAGGTCTCCTGCCGCCGGTTCTGCGGCGATCGCCGAGCGAGCGAACCCATAGGACCTAAGAGACGAAAATTCTCCCTGTGGCGCGAAGCGCCGATCGAGCCGGCTTTGCTTGCCTGGAGCTGCCAACGGCGCGCCGAATCCGAGCAGACTGCGCAGGCCAGCATCGACGTTGGAGTTGTAGGCGAGAGGATTTTCCGTGCCGCTGGGGGCGATCAGGCGGGCCATGGCTCTCAAAGCATCGGGGGTCAGATTGAGATTGGCGCCGCCGACGGAGGCGAGCTTGTCCGCGGCGCCGATAAAATTCGAATACAGACTCGCAGCTTGTTTG
>DASSGE010000594.1:0-2500 GCA_035693605.1 Binatia bacterium | reverse complement strand
CCGCCCGGCGCGGTGCCAGCCGTAGTGGTATCCGCCATCATGTCGGCACGATCCCACACGTCGTCGCCCAGGTGTTCGAGGATTTTGGTGAAGAGCTCCCTGGCTGGTTTACGGGTGTCTAGAATCTTAGTGCAGTAAGGAAAGCTCGGCACCGGTTCGATCTCAGGATCGGTAGGCTGCTGGGAATTCGAACCGGAAGGGTTTTTCTGATTCTTTTTCGATTTGGAACCGGTTTGATCCGACGCGCTAACCGCCGCTCGTGAGGTAGTGCTATCAGCGGAGGCGCGGCTGAGTTCAGCCATGGTCGGAAGCTCCGGCATTTGACTCGCGGCATAGCGCACCAATTCCAGGCGATAGCGCATTTCTTCAAAGGCGTTGCCGAGCACTTTTTCGCTGGCAAAGAGGATGACCGGCGGGAGGATTTCAACGAAGGCGACCATTTTCTCCAACTGACGCACGGCTGGGGGCACTTGCTCGACGAATGGCAACTCCCGCGGCAGGGCGATGAAACTCTGAATCAGATTTCTCAGCTCGGCACGAAATACGCCGCAGGGTGAACTTGAACCGCACTTGTCAGTGCCGACGAACTCTTTGTACCCGGCTTGGGCCTGCTTCATGAATTGGAACAGAGACTGCACGGTTTCCGCAATCTGCTCAAGACCGTCGCCGTCCATGTCTTCTATTTTCCCCTTAATGTTTTCGATCTTCCCCTGCACCGTGTTTTTAAGCTCGGTTACGTTGCCGCGGAGCTGTTGCACCTTATCGGCTAACCCAGCTGAGGCTGTGGTTGGTCCGAAAGCGACCCCTGCGATCAAGGTGGCGACGATGGTCTTGCGGACGGCTTTGGTAACCTTGGCAGTGTTAGTTGGCGTTTTCATGATATCGCTCCTTTTTTTGGTTTTGGGTGTGCTCAGGGGCACGCCGCGTTGATGTTGTCTTATTCCCAAGAGGCCTCATCCTGTTAAGCGACGTCCGCGTCAAAATCCCCTCATCATTGTCCGGCGTCATAAATAAAATTGGCGGAAGCGGCTAAGCTGCAGTAAACGCGATCTTTTTTTAACCTTCCTGGATCACGGTTTAGGGTCTCGGTGCGCCCAGTGGGGATTTCCGGACACTTTCCCATTGCGCGTAGTTCGGGAAATAGATATGGGCAAGCTAGGAGCCTGCTCGATTCAGGCTTTAATTACGTTTCGTGTGGGGATTCTGTATTTGTCGGCGGCGACCATGGCTCAAGATTTTCCGATAACCCAACGGCTGCTGGATTGGCGCGGGGGACGAGAGGAAGCTCTAAATGAGCTGATGCCGATGATTTACGATTCGCTCCATCGGATCGCCCAGAATCACATGCGCCGGGAAAATCCGGGCCACACCCTTCAACCCACCGCCATTGTTAATGAGGCTTATCTGAAATTGATCGACGCCGAGATCGGCTGGCAGAACCGCGCTCATTTCTTCGCCATCGCCGCCAAAATGATGCGCCGCATTCTCGTCGACCATGCCAAAGCAAAGCATCGCGAAAAACGCGGCGGTGGGGCGACGATCATCCCGCTCGATGAGTCGGTGCTCAAGCAAATCGAGACGGACGTCGATCTTGTGGCTCTCGATCTCGCGATGAAGAAACTCTCGCAGATCGATGATCGAAAGGGGAAAGTTGTTGAACTGCACTTTTTCGGTGGACTGAACTATGAGGAGACCGCCGAGGTTCTTGGTGTGTCCGCGGCGACGGTCGACCGCGAGTTGAGGCTGGCAAAGGCTTGGCTCCACAAATCACTGAGCGAGACAGGATAAGCGCATGAAAGACAGCGGCCGGTGATCGGTTACGCTTTAGTTTGCTTGTCCAATCGCTTCTCCCGCCTTGTGTTTTCGTGATTCATGCCGTATTTCTATAAGAGCGTCTGCCCGCGAGAAAGTATTGGAAGACACCATCCAGAAAATTGCCGTTTGGGCAATTCCCGTTCTTATAGCTGTGGTATTTCATGAGGTCGCCCACGGATGGGTGGCCAATCGTCTGGGTGATCCGACGGCTAAGAACCTAGGCCGTTTGACGCTTAATCCGATCGCCCATATTGATTTGTTTGGCACGATCCTGATCCCTGCGATGCTGATTTTGGCCCATTCGCCGTTCGTCTTTGGTTACGCCAAACCGGTACCGGTTAATTTTTACAATCTGCGCAATCCCAAGCGCGACATGGTGTGGGTGGCATTGGCAGGGCCGGTGATGAATTTGATATTGGCGCTGGGCTTCGTAGTCATTTGGAAAACGTTTTTACCGTCGAGCCGATCTGGAGGGCCGTCTTTCTTGGCACCGTTGGTTTTAATGGCGCAGGGCGGTTTGCTGATCAATATTTCTTTGGCGGTCTTCAACATGTTTCCGTTACCGCCGTTGGATGGTGGCAGAGTGCTGGTTGGACTATTGCCCGAACCCTGGTCGACCAAAGTCGCCGGTGTCGAGCGCTTCGGTATGCTGGTGCTCATCGGTCTCTTGTACACCCGCGTGATC
>DASSGE010000593.1:0-8428 GCA_035693605.1 Binatia bacterium | reverse complement strand
TTTGATGGCCGCATCGATGATCCGAAAGTCGGTTGGAAGGGGCGTGGATTATGGAGTTCGAGTGGAGACCGCGCGCCGTGGCTCATGGAACGCGGCAAGGGCGGCAAGCCAATGGTCGTGCACTTTCAGCTTCGGCCCGAGCCGTTGGCTAAGTAGTGCGATTTTTTCTTAACCTGAAGGGCGTCGTCGCCCAGCCGCCGATCGAGAGAATGAAACAGCTGTTCGGAGCTAAACTGCCGCCGTGGCGTTTCCTAAACGCGACGGGGTAGCAAGTCGTTCGTTCTAGGCCGCGAGCTATGAAATCGAGGCGACCATGGGAGAAATTCTCGGACTTGGAGTGACCCATTATCCCGGTCTTACGGCGCAGGGGAATCTCTGCCGCCGGATTAAGTTCTGCCTTGCCGACCCGGCATTGCCCGAGCGGCTGCGCGATTTAAACAATTGGCCGGCGCCGATGCGCGAGCAGTGGAGCGATGACGAAGGGCGCGCCCATTCGGACGCGCATCGCCAGTAGATGATTGACGGCTTTCGCATGGCGCGCCGCGCGCTCGACGAATTCCATCCCGACATCTGCCTTATTTGGGGCGACGATCAGTACGAGAACTATCGTCAAGATTGCGTGCCGCCGTTCTCCGTGCTCGCGTATGATCAGGTGGAGTTTTTTCCTTGGCGCGACAATCAGCGCGGAGTTAATTCTTGGAACGAGCCGCAAGACCGGAGCTTTACCGTCCATGGTCATCGCGCCGGAGCAAAATACCTGGCGTCCTATTTAGTCAATAACGGCTTCGACATTCCCTATTCCTATCAACCGCTGCATGATGGGTTGGGCCATGCGTTCGCCAACTCCGTGCTGTTTCTCGACTGGGATCGCCAAGGATTTCCTTATCCCGTGGTGCCGTTTACCACGAATGCCTACGGCCGTTACCTGACCGCGACCCGAGGTATTCCACCGACGCCATCGGCGGCGGCAAAATTTGCTGGCAATGAAGATCCGCCCGGGCCGCAGCCCTGGCGTTGCTTTCAGATCGGCGCGGCGACGGCTCGGGCATTTGTCGATTCGCCGTGGCGCGTAGCGTTGATTGCGTCGTCGAGCTGGTCCCATTCGTTTCTCACCGAGAAACATGGCCGCATGTATCCCGACGTCGAGTCGGACCGCCGCTACTTCGACGCCATGAAATGCGGCGATTGGGATCTCTGGCAGAATACCCAGCTGACCGATGCCGAAGACCGCGGCCATCATGAGCTGATCAACTGGTTCTGCCTTGCCGGTGCGATGGCCGAGCTGAAACGCAGACCAGACGAGGCGGTGTTCCTGGAATCGTGGATCACCAATTCGGATAAAGTGTTCGCGGTATTTCGGCCGTCGGCGGCACCGTGGTGATGTTCGATCGATGCCTAACAGCTTCCGATGATGTCGTGGGCAGCATCAGTAGATAAATAGTCTGCAAACTTCAAAAGCGTTGCTCGACGGTGCCGATTCGTTTAGCCGAGATCATCAAGCGATCGCTAGCTTATAAAAGCGCATGGCGTTGTCGTGCAACATTTTCTGCTTGACGCCCGCGGAGAGATCCTGTCGCTCGCGGACCTTTTTTACCGTATGCGGCCAGTCGCCATCCCAGTGCGGATAGTCCGATGCATAGAGAAGCGCATTTTCCAGCCCCCAGCGAACCGCGTCCGCAATGGTTTTCTCGCCGCACTCGACGCCGAAGAAGCATCGCCCGCCGGTGATATATTCACTGGGATTGGCTTTGAGCCAAGGCGCTTCGTCCTCGCCGCGCTTTTCGATCTCCTCGTCGAGCCGATCCATCATGAAAGGCAACCAGCCGATGCCGGATTCAAGAAAGGCAACGCGCAGCTGCGGAAAGCGTTCCAGCACGCCGCCGACGACGACGCTGCACAAAGACATCATCTGCTCGACCGGATGGCCGACGGAATGGACGTTGATGAAATTGTTAAAGCGCATCGCGCCGACTGTTTCGAGCATGGTCGCATGGAAACCCACGCCGACGTCGAGTTTTTGCGCCTCCGCGTAGAGCGGATCGTAGTAGCGATCGGACCAGTCCGGGCGATTGGGCACATAGGTGGGAAGGGTAGCGCCCACCGCGCCGAGATCTTTAACGGCGCGGCGCAGCTCCTTGGCGGCTTCGTCGATGTCCTGCGGCGCGATCAGCGCGACGAACTTGAGCCGGTTGGGATCGGCGCGGCAAAATTCATGCATCCAGTCGTTGTAGGCATGGGTGAGCGCAGTAGCGAAAGGGACTTCGCGGATCACGCCGATGGATAAACAAGTGGTCGGGTACATCACCATCAGGCTGATCTCGTCCTTGTCGAGCGCCGCCAGTTGATCCTGGGGACTCTTGGGCTCCTGACCGAGCTTGCCCCTTAAATTGCGGTCCCAGTTGTCGCCGACTCCCAAACGTCCCCTCTGCCAGCGAGCAGGGAGCAATTTGCGCAGCCCGTCCATCGACTCTAAAACATGGCCGTCGGTATCGATCACTTTATAGTCCGCCATCTTGTTCTCCTGTGGAAACGTTGGGATTCGATTCATCTTGCATTAACAGAAAGCCGGTCGAAAAATCCACTGTCATCGAGCCGGCGCAGGATCCGGTCATCGACCAGCTCTTCGATCTTGATCGTCTCGAGTTTAGGGTTGCGGCTCTTCATCAGCCGCTGCGCGTTGCGCAGGCCGTCCAGAGAGGGAAGCGGCTTGCGTTCGAGGCCGATCGCCATATCCTTGTAGCCCTCTTCGGCGTCGCGCTCGCCGATCTTGAGATGGCGCTGGATGATCCTGAGCGTGGCAGCTTTATTGGCCGGCGCCAGCACGAAGGCATTGCCTTCGAGCAGTGCTTTCAAAACGTTTTCGACCGCGCCCGTACGCGACTCGATAAAAGCCTTGCGGGCCACCACGCCCGTGCTCACGATCGGTAGATTCAGTTTGCTGAACTCGGCGAGAATCGGGAACCCGCGCTCATGCAGCCGGCGGCTGTAGACGCCGTCCAGCGCGGTAGCATCGATGGTGCCGGCAAGAAGCGCCTGAACCCGCACCGAGTCCTCGCCCAGGACACGAAGATTGATATTATCGCGGGTGGGATCCAGTCCGAGCTTTTCGAGGCCCAGCATGGTTCCCATCCAGTTGGTGCCGCCGATGCTGACGATGCCGATGCTTTTCGCGCGCAAATCTTCCGCGCTCTTGATTCCCTGGCGCGCGACTAGATCGTAAGTGACCCGGTTTGTCAGTGTCGCCAGGATTTTCAAATCCGAGCCGCTGACGGCGGCTCCCAGCACCGCCGTTCCGCCGGTATATCCGATGTGAATGTCGCCGGAAGTCATGCCCGCAAGCAGGATCGGCGCGCTGCCGACAAAGATCGTCTCGGCATCGACGCCGTATTTGTTAAAGAAGCCCTGGTCCTGAGCGGCCCACAGCGGCGCGGTTCGCGCGTTCATCGCGGCAAAGGCGACGACCAGCTTGGCCGGCGCGGCGGCCGCCTGGATTTCGCTGGCCTGGGCCCACACTATCATTAGCGCGAGAACGATCTTCACCATGGCCTGCTCCGGCAAAGTCATTTGGAATAGATTTTATTTGACTACCAAGAGAAACGACGCCGCATGGAGTTTCATGGGAAGCTATCACCATTTCTAAAGCGACCGATCTAGCGTGCCCCCACGAGCGATCTTTTACACTAGTTGGGCGCAATCGCACAATGATCGATTAAGCGCAGCGCTTTAGGATTGCGCAAACGTGAATTTCCAAACAGGTAACTTGAAACCTCCGCGCGCGGCCTCGAAAGCTTTTGCAATTCGACCGCCACCTGCCGTAAGAATTAACCAGATGAATTGAAAGGGGCTTGGCTCATGGCGAAGATCACACTCAACAACGTTACCGTCTCCGATGCCTACCTGGCGCTGCTCGCCGATCGCGGCGTCGATTACTGGTTCGCCAACGCTGGCACTGACTTCGCGCCGGTGGTTGAATCGCTGGCCAAGGCCCAGGTGCTCGAAACCCGGGTGCCGACGGCAGTTACCTGTCCCCATGAGAATACCGCCATGCACATGGCGATCGGCTATTTTCTCGTCACCGGAAAGCCGCAAGCGGTGATGGTTCATGTCAACGTCGGCACCGCCAACGGCATGAATGGCTTGCTCAACGCGGCCCGCGGTCATGTGCCGATGTTGTTTACCGCTGGGCGCACACCGACAAACGAAGACGGCTTGGATGGTCATCGCAGCCTCGACATACACTGGACCCAAGAGATGTTCGATCAGGCCGGAATGCTGCGCGAATCGGTGAAGTGGGATTACGAACTGCGCAACGGCCAGCAACTGGAAACCGTGGTCGACCGAGCGTTGAGCATCGCCAAGAGCGAGCCCATGGGACCGGTCTATCTGTCGCTGCCACGCGAGGTGCTAGCGCATAAGATGAGCGAGTTCACCTACACGACTCCGTCTCGCCAACACGCCGCCGCACCGACTTCCCCCAATAGCGCCGCGGTCGACGAAGTCGCGGCGCTCCTGGCCGCGGCGGAACATCCGTTGATCATCACCAACTGTGCTGGCCGAGATCCCAAGGCGTGGTCGGCGCTCAGCGAGTTCGCCGAGCGTTATGCGATCCCGGTGGTCCAGTACCGTAACCGCTACATGTCGATTCCCAGTAATCACCCGATGAATTTGGGTTATGAATTAAAACCGTTGCTCCAAAGCGCGGATGTTATTCTCGCCATCGATATCGCCGTGCCCTGGCTGCCGGCGACCGACAAAGTGCGCGACGACGCGAAAGTGATTCACATGGCTCCCGATCCGCTGCACGGCTACGTGCCGGTCCGCGGCCATCCCTGCGATATCGCGCTTGCCTGCGCCACCGCAGAAGGATTGCAGGTGTTGAACGACACCATGGCGGAGCATGAAGCGCGGGCGAAATTACGCATCGACAAGCGCCGGGGAGAGCTGGCGGTGAGCTGGAAAACGCTGCGCGACAGCTGGAGTAAGAAGCTCGAAGACGTCAAAGGGCAGTCGCCGATCCATCCCGCGTGGATCACCCACTGCATCGATAAGATTAAATCCAAAGACACCATCGTCATCAAAGAGTCGCCGTTATTACCGGAGTATATCGACTTCTCGCAGCCGGCGACCATGTTCAACGCTGGCGCCGCCTCCGGACTTGGTCATGGCTTGGGATGCGCGCTCGGCGCCAAGCTCGCCGCCCGCGACCGCTTGGTGATCGGCACCCATGGCGACGGTTCGTATATGTTCGGCAATCCAATTTCAGCGCACTATGTCGGCGCCGAGCAGGAATTGCCGGTCTTGACCGTGCTGTTCAACAACCAGCGCTGGCAGGCGGTGCGTCGCGCTACCGTGGACATGACCAAAGACGGCTATGCCGCCAAGAATCAAAAGCAGCCAATTACGTTCTTGGACAGCATTTCGAATTATCAAAAAGCGGTGGAAGTCGCCGATGGCTACGGCGAGAAGGTCACCGAGGCGAGCGAGGTGATGCCGGCGCTCGAGCGCGGCCTCAAAGCGGTCAATGTCGAAAAACGCCAGGCGGTGATCAATATCATTTGCTCGGCGTAAGCCCGTTAATGTCTCTGTCGGGGAACGAGGAATTTCCTCGCCTTTCACGCGAAGAGAGGGTTGTCATGCCGGCGCAGTCGTCCGTTGTTTTGTTGGAAAACAGTATCCAGGGTGACGAGAAGGCCTGGATTCCGGCCTGCGCCGGAATGACGACGAGGGATAGTCGTCTTTCAGTCGACGATTTCAGAGCTCTCGGCTTTGAGTCTTTTACCTGCGTGTCCGGTAATGTTTACAAATCGAACAGCCGCTTGGCGTTTTTATAAAGAATCTTTTCTTTGACCTCTTCGGACAGCTTCGCATGGTTACGCAGATCTTTCAGGTTGCCGGGAAACTCGCTGTCCCAATGCGGAATGTCCGATGCCCAGACAAAATGATCGGCGCCGACATAGTCGAGGGTCTGCGGCAACTGGGACTCGCCGGGCTCGATACTGAAATAGATTTCAGACTTGCGCACTAACTTACTAGGCTTTTCCTTGAGTAGAGGCATCTCCACTTCGGCGCGCTTCTCCCAGTGTTCGTCGAGCCGGTCTAGGTAATAAGGCAACCAGGTGGCGCCGATTTCCAGGAACGCAAAGCGGAGTTTGGGAAAACGCACCGGCACACCCTGGCAGATCATGCTGGTGAACTGGAGTAAGATGCCTGCGGTAAACGCATAGGCATGCACTTCGGCGAATGTGTTGAGTCCCTCGGCGCCAAGCTCACGCGACCAGCTACGCGTGCCGTGGATGCCGAGCACCGCGCCGCAGCGTTCCGCCGCTGCATAGACCGGATCATAGAATGAATCTCCGAGCGCCAGCGGCAATCCGACCGGCAAAATCTCGAAGGCGGTGATGCCTAATTCCTTGACGGCGCGCTCCAATTCCTCTGCCGCCGCCTGGGCCGAGCGCAGCGGCAGCACGCCGACGCATTTAATCCGCTTGGAATGGGCGTTGTAGTCGGCGGCGAAGTGGTCGTTACAGGCGCGCGCGACGGCGATCTGAAATTGGAGCTCTTGGAGGCGGACGACACTTCCCGAGCCGGTGGGGAAACAGACCGCGGTCTCGATCCCATGATCGTCGAGAATCTCGTGCCATTTACCGACCTGTTCTCGGGCCGACAGCTTGCCCCAGGTCATCTCAGTGACAAAGCGGCCGAACATGTAGTTGTCCCAGGGCTGATCGCCCGGCCGCAGCGCGGTCGTGCGAAGATTCCAGGGCGTCTTCAAATGCTTGCGGATTTCACTTTCCCTCTCGATGACATGGCCGTCGGCATCGATGGCGGTTAGGTTGCTCATGGTTTCACTCCTTTTGCAGTAGGCAGTTATCGGGGGCGCAGAAAATACTTGTCTCACCACGAAAATCACGAAACGATACTAAGGGTCCGGACAAAAACTATTCCGACTCTGTGTTGTTCGTGGTGAAAGTTTTCTTGGTCATCTTCCCGCGTCCAACTGTTTGACTAAGCGTCGTCGAAAATCTGCGCGGTTTGGCTTTCTCACGCGCTACTCGCCGTAGTGGGAGGACGATTGCTGCCCGGTGAATTCCTGCCTGATGATGCAATCCTGATTGGCCGTAGGTCTACTACAGCTGGTTCGCGTCGCGCAATACCAAATAACTGGGAGAGATCGCGTTGTGGGTGATCGTCCAGCCTGTGCACATCAGGGTGGAAGGTCGTCGCTAAAGTTGCCAAGGCGACACGGTGACGGGCCCGATGGGCGCGATACGCCAACTCGATACTGGACAAAATCAGGTGGCTGGGGTAGCAAGGGGCGACTCTATCCAGGAGGAGATTCATGATCGTGCTGCATGTGACGATTCAAGTGAAGTCCGAGCATGTCGCGGAGTTCTTGGAAGTGGCGCGCTATGATGCGGAGCATTCGGAAAAGGACGAGGCCGGCTGCCTGCGTTTCGATGTGATTCAAGACCGCGACGACGCCAACCGTTTCTATTTTTATGAAGTCTACCGCGATGAGGCGGCGCTGGCAGCGCACCGCGAAACACCGCACTTCAAATACTATGCGGAAAAGACACAGCCTTGGCTCGCCGCGCCGCCAGAGCGTCGCTTTGGCACAAACGTGATTCCCGACGATGCCGCATGGCGCTAAAGCATTCTCTTGGGTGGGTCGACAACCGAAGCTGCTTGGTCCCGGTAGTATATACAATCATTTGGAGGTCGTATGCAGGTTTCACCAGCGGTCAAGATTCTAATCGGTTTAATATTGGTGGCGCTCTGTATCGTCGACCGAGCTACCGGTCAGGAAAAGATTCGCTTGTCACACAGCGCACTGGAAACCAGCAATGCGGTGTGGTTTATCGCGCAGGAACTGGGGTTTTACAAAAAATACGGCTTGGACAGTGAACTTCTTTTCATTCCCAGTACGACGACCAGCTTGACCAGTCTCTTGGCGGGGGACGTTCATGTCGCCAACGTATCGGGAGGCGCGGTGGCGAGCGCGGTACTGGCCGGCGCGCAGATCGCCATGGTGGCTTGCTATCTCAATTCGCTACCCTATGAGCTGGTCGTCAACGAATCGATAAAATCGCCGGAAGAACTCAAAGGCAAAAGCATAGGCATCAGCCGTCTCGGCAGCGCGTCCGACGTGGCGGCGCGGGCACTTCTGCGCGGCTTGAACTTGGAACCGGACAAGCAGGTGCCGATCCTTCAGGTTGGCGGTTCGTCCGAACGCGCGGCGGCGTTTCGCGCGGGCCGCATCGCCGGTTTCCCTTCGCCGCCGGGGATCGTTCACTTGACCAAAGGGATGCCGTTCAGGATTCTTATCAGCACGGCGGATTTCAAACAGCGCTTCGAGTTTCCTTACATATGCGCCGCGACCACGCGCGATTATCTGCAAAAAAACCGCGAAATCGTTAAACGAGTGATC
>DASSGE010000592.1:0-2024 GCA_035693605.1 Binatia bacterium | reverse complement strand
GGCAAACATCGATCCAACACGATGGCGTAGCCCGACCGAATTATAACGTTTGACATAGATCGCATGCTTTTCGCCGCCGACATCGACCACGACCCTCCCGACTTTAATTTTGCGTTGATCTTTAATGATTTGACATGTCGGAAAGTCAAAAAACGCGTCAGGGTTTCGTAACAGCGCAATAAATTTAGGATCGGCGTAAGTGGGGTTAAGCCAAATCTTACATCGGCCATGCCGATATATACGAAATTCAGGGTACACGGGTTCCGCCCCGCCCGTGAATAACTTCATCGAGTAGCGCTTCGAGCCTTTGAAAATGGCTCTTCCAGGAATAATTCTCTCCCAGCTGCCGCGCAGCGGCGCGAAAATTCGGCTTCAGACATTCTTCGAGCATCGCTATCAGCCCAGCTTCGAGCTGGTTTGGATCCTCGGCTTTCTCAACTACACCGCGCCGCAAGCAGCCGGTTAAGATCGCGCCTGCGCCAACCTCGCGGCTCACGACTACCGGCACACCGGAAGCCAGCGACTCAAGTACGACATTGCCAAACGCTTCCTGTACCGCGGGTAAGGCGACCAGGTCGGCGCTCGCGTAATAGTTCTCGATATCGTCCTGACGGCCGACGAACAAGATGCGCTCGCCCGCCACTGCGTGCGCCCAGTTCTTGTAATAGCCTATGCGCCCGTCGTCTCCGGCGACCATCAAAAAAACTCGGCTCAAGTGGGGACGATTCCAAATCGCGATGAGACGGTCCAAGCCCTTGCGTAAAAAACCGCTGCCGACGAACAGCACCAAGTGCGCCTCGTCGGGCACTCGCCAGCGGGCCCGTACTCTATCTCGCATCGATATGCGCCGCGAAGGATGGAAACGCTGTTGATCGACGCCATTGTACAAAACCGAAATTCTGTCATGAGCGATCGGGTAGTTCGACTCGATATCGCGCCGGACTTCGTCGGACACGGCGATAACGCGCATAAGGCGCCGGTCGGAAAACTGTCTTTTTTCGATCTGCAACAAACTTTGGTGATAGAGACTCAAATAGTGCCATATCTTACGGACCGGCCCACCTTGTTGCGCCATGCGCAGTAAGAAGTCGCGATGCGTGCCGCCGCCGCTACGCAAGACGTCCTGCGATAGTAGCCGCCCGAAGCCGACTACGACGTCGCATCCATGCCGCTTGATGATCCGAGGAGCCAATAGGGCAAAGCTCCACAATCGCAAAGTCCGACCCATGGGAATAACCGGGATATTATGGGCCACTGTGTCGCTCGGTGCCGGCACGCCATACTCGCTACAGAACAAATGCACCTGATGGCCGCGGTCGCGTAATCCTTCCGCTGTTTGATAGAGATCTCTTTCAGTCCCCCCTTTGAGATCCAACCGTTTATGAACCAGGGCGATCTTCAGCGGTTACTCGCCATCAATTTTCTAAAGGTAACTGTCGAATCCACACCGTCGACGTCGCGCCTGCGCTGCCGAGTTTTTCGTTCCAGCCACACGGCAAAATCCCTATGCGCTTTGCCGACGCGTTCAACGTTCAGGTAACTGCGCAAAAAGCGCATACGATCCTGCAAGGTGATATGAGCTAACGGCATGCGATTTAACTGAACAAGATTTCGTTTTCGCAGCTTCATTGTCAGCCAAGCGGGGTAGTGCTGAGTACGGTCGTTATCCATAAGGTAGAAAATCAATCCGTTGGCAGACTGTGGGACGACAAGAATATTGGTGGCGACGAGATCGCCATGAATGAAACCCAAGTCATGAAAACGCCGCACCAATTCGCCAAGTTGCGCCAAGGCGCGCCGTTTTAACGTAATCTGTGAAATATCGCCGCGAGAAAAAGTCCGAGCAGACAAAAAAGCCGGCACCGATTGACCGTCGATTTTTCCGGTAAGAACTAAAGACCGCTGAGTGACTCCCCAATGGCGTTTTTCGCCGCACACGATGGTTGACGGGACGTTGAACCCCGCCGCACTGAGGGCCAAACCTTGGCGCCAAAAGCGGCGCGCCTTTGTCGAGCGCAGAAGAT
>DASSGE010000591.1:0-3585 GCA_035693605.1 Binatia bacterium | reverse complement strand
ACGACGCTGTTCGCCGGCGGCGCGGAGAGCTACAAGCTGATGATTATCGCCTCCGGCGAACGCAGCGAGTTTCCCAACGTCGGCCCGAGCGAGCGTAAGTTGAAAAATGGCGACATCATCCGCATGGAAATTTTCGGCCAGAAGAGTGGTTATCTCACCGGTGTCTGCCGTACCGCCGTGGTCGGCGATGCAACCCCGGAACAGTACAAGATCTGGTCCAACTTGATCGAGTGTAAATATCTGGTCATGGATTTGATCAAGCCGGGGGCGAGCTGTCCGGAGATCTACCGCAAGTTTCTCGATAAGTTTAGCCAGCTGGGTTTCGAGCCCATCAGCTTTGTCGCCCATGGCATCGGTCTTCACCTCCATGAAGAGCCGTACATGGGGCGCTACGGCAATGAGATCGTCGCAGCGGGAATGGTCGGCGCGTTTGAGCCGTTGGTGTATATTCCCGGACGCTTCGGTATGCAGAACAAAGATATGTTTTGCGTGACAGAGAGGGGCTGTGAGCTGTTATCCGATGTGACGCCGACCGATACTTTATTGAGAATAGGATAATTTCACACGCCTCACCTTGCCGTCTCCCGGGGGGGGGAGGGAGGAATTCGGAGCGAGATGAAAATTACCAAGATCGAAACCATCCCTATTCGCTTACCGACCCGGCGGCTGCACCAGTGGGCGAGTCTCACGACGCCGATCGGCGTTTACGTGATTATCAAACTCTACACCGATGAAGGTTTGATCGGTCTCGGTGAAGCGCCGGTGCTCAAGGACTGGGGCGGCGATCATGGCAAATATTTCGGCGAGACGCCGCAGACCACAGCGCATGTCATCAACGACATTCTCGCGCCGGCGTTGGCCGGCCAAGATCCCGGCCGATTCGAATCGATTCACGCGCTGATGGATAAGGCGGTTAAAGGGTATCCGTACTGCAAGGCCGCCATCGATGCGGCGCTCTACGATGTCGTTGGTAAGGCGTTGAAAATTCCCGCCTATCAACTGCTCGGCGGCTTGTACCGCGAGCGGATTCCTGTCGCTCACAGTCTGGGCTTGATGGAAATCGACAAGGCGGTCAACGAGGCGCTGCAAGCGAAGTCGGAAGGCGTGAAGACGATAAAACTCAAAGGCGGCGTCGAACAGAAGCGCGATGTCGAGCTGGTCAGGCAGATTCGCCATGCGATCGGCCCGGAGTTAAATATTTGCGTCGACGCCAATCAAGGCTACCCCACGGCGAAGGCGGCGGTGAAAATCACCAAAGCGATGGAAGAATATAATCTGCTTTACATGGAACAGCCGGTGGAAGGCATCGATCAGATGGCCGAGGTGGCGCGCCGCGTCGACACGCCGATCATGGCCGACGAGAGCGCGTGGACGGCGCAGGACGTCATCGAGATTATTCAGAAAAAAGCCGCCGATGTCATTTCGATCTATACCACCAAGCCCGGAGGCATGTTTAAAGGGAAAAAGGTCGCCGCGGTAGCCGAAGCCGCGGGATTAAAGTGTAATGTCAACGGCTCGGTCGAAACCGGCGTCGGCAACGCCGCCAACATTCATCTCGCAGCCTCAACTGGGGTGGTGACCTACGGTTGCGTGGTGCCGGTGTCAACTCCCAAGGGCAAGGGCAAGGGCGGCATTGCTGGCATTTATTATCGGGACGATATTATTACCGCAGCGTTCGAGTATGCCGATGGCGATGTGATCGTGTCGTCGAAACCGGGACTGGGCATCGAGCTCGATGAGGATAAGATAAAGCATTATCGGGTTGACTGAAGAATTGGCAAACGCGGTGAGATTTCAAACCGGACGCGAATCTACGCTCGTCATTCCGGCGCAAGTGGGAATCGATCTTTTGACTGCATACCTCCGCCTGGCCTTGATACCGGCTTGCGCCGGCATGACGGTGTTGGGGCGACTCGGAATGGTCACAGCATACTTTGCCCCCACAGCGACGCTCCATGGAGATTCATAAAATCGCGATCCTCGGCGCTGGCAACGGCGGCTGTGCGGCGGCGGCGGATCTGACATTGCGCGGCTTTCAGGTTCGCCTATTCTCTCGTTCGGAAAGTACCACGGTCAAACTCGGTAAGCTGGGCGAGATCGAGTTGATCGAGCGCGGCGTGAGTAAAAAGGCGGCGCCGTTTTTTGTCAGCCCGCATTTACCGCCCGTCGTCCAAGGCGTCGATTTGATCGTCGTGACGACACCGGCAGTTGGCCATGAGTATCTGGCGAAAGGGATGGCCAACTATTTAACCGATGGCCAGAGGATCCTCCTCAATCCCGGCCACACCGGCGGCGCGCTGCACTTCGCCCACGTGTTGCGCCAAGCTGGATGCAGAGCCGACGTTCAGCTGTGCGAAACCGTGACGCTGACCTACATTTGCCGCATGCCGCAGTTCGGGCGGGCGGAAATTTACCGACGTACGACCAATCTGCGTTGCGCCGCGTTTCCAGGCAAACTGACGGCAACTCTGGTGCCGGATATTCAACGAGTATTTCCCAATGTCGTGCCGGCTGAGCACGTCATGGAAACCGGCTTAGCTAACATCAATGCGATCATGCACCCGGCAGGCATGCTCGGTAATGCCGGTTGGATTGAACAAACCAGCGGCGATTTTCTTTATTACCGCGAAGGTGTCACGCCAGCGATCGGCGCCTGGATCGATGCCGTCGATCATGAGCGATTGGAAATCGTCCGGCGGCTCGGCTTACAACCGCTACGCTTCGTCGATATTTTTCACCAGGCAGGTCTGACCACGGCTGAAGCCCGTGATTCCGGCTCGGCCTACCAGGCGATTCATAACAGCGAAGCCAACTTGACCATCAAAGCGCCGCCGTCACTCGATCATCGCTACATCCGCGAAGATGTCGGCTACGGACTGGTGCCAATGGCCGAGCTGGGGAAAATGTTAGGTGTAAAAGTCCCCGTGATGGAGGCGCTGGTCACGTTGGCGTCAACGGCCCTCGGCGTGGACTTTCGTGTGGAAGGTCTGACCCGGGCGAAAATGGGGCTAGACGGAATTTCAGCCGAGCGGTTTCCAGCGATTCTTGCCGAAGGATTTTAGGAGACTCCTATGCGCGTAGGCCTTTGCTTTGACGGGTTCTATTCGATTCAAGAGATGATCGAGCTGGCGCAGCTGGCTGACGATATCGGCATGGATTCAATTTGGATGTCGGACCATCTTTGTTTCCGCGATTCGATGACGACGTCGATGGCGCTACTGGCTTCGACCAACAAGATCAAAGTTGCGGCGGCGCCGGCGAGTCCCTATTCGCGCAATCCGATCATTACCGCCATGGCGATCGCCACGATGGACGAGTTTGCGCCCGGCCGGGTGATCGGCAGCCCAGGCACGGGCAACGCCGCGGCGCTTAAGGAAGCCGGCATGGAGTCGCCCCATCCGCTGCAAACCATGCGTGAGTACGTCGAGATTCTGCGGCGCTACTTGAAAGGCGATAGCGTCAACTTCCAGGGTCAAATGTTTCAGATCCATGGCGCCAAGATGGGCTTTGTGCCGGCGGCGCCGATTAAAATGTATATCACTGCCGTGCGCTCGCGCATGCTGCAATTGGCTGGCGAGATCGGCG
>DASSGE010000590.1:0-2473 GCA_035693605.1 Binatia bacterium | reverse complement strand
ATCGACGAAGAAGCTTTGATCCTGGCGCTGAGCCAAGGCAAGCTGCGCGGCTTTGCCACCGACGTCTACGATGGCGAATTCGAACGGCCGCCTGACGCCCGCTTGTGGGACGATGAGCGCGTCGTAATCACGCCGCATGTTTCGGCCGCTGCCGATGTCTCCGAACATCGAGGCGTGCAGCTATTTTGCGACAACTTGCGCCGCTATCTGGAGGGCCAGCCGCTCAAAAACGTCATCGACTGGGAGCGCGGGTATTGAAGAGCAATGATCGTCATGCCGGTGCAAACCGGCATCCAGCTTTTGCTCCCGATTACCCACCAAAGATGGATTGCGGCGTGCGCCGGAATGACGATGGACAGTCAGCGCGCCTTTTGAAACATGGCAGTGGTCTGCGTCCTGCTCAAAGGGGGAATGCAATTCGCCCCTACGTCTCGATGGTGATGTTGCGCCTTCGCGCCTTTGCGGGAGACATTTCCGATTGTATTTCTTAGCCGACAAAATGAAAGCCGCCGTCAACATTCAAGAGCTGCCCGGTCATAAAGTCGCTCTCGCTCGACGATAAGAACAACACGGTTCCCACCAGATCGCTCTCGACCTGGGTCTTTTTCAAGCTGCGTTGCTGGGCGCGGATCTTTTCGTATTCGGGATCGACCTGGCGGCCTTCGGTGACGACGAAACCGGGGCTCACCGAATTGACGCAGATGTTCCAGTCGCCCAGCTCTTTCGCCATGGCCCGGGTCATGGCGATCAGCGCGCCTTTTGAAGTGACGTAGTGGATATAGTTGGGATTGCCGGTGAGGGCGACGTTGGAGGAAATGTTGATGATCTTGCCGCCCTTCTGCTTTTGCATGTGCGGCGCCACTGCTTTGGCGCAGAGCCACGAGCCGCGCACATTGACCGCCATCGCTTTGTCAAACTCTTCCACGGCCATTTCCCAGAACGGCCCTTTCCAGACTGACATAAAATAGGCGGCGTTGTTGATGAGAACGTCGACGGTGCCGAACTGCTGGACGGTTTCAGCGACCATCGCCTTGACGCTCGCCTCGTTCGACACATCGCAAGCCATGCTGATTGCCGTGCCGCCCATGTCTTTGATGGCCTTCACGATTGCATCGGCGCTGGCGATATCCGGCAGACTCAGCTTCGCCCCTTCTTTGGCAAACGCCAGGGCGTACGCTTTTGCAATCTTGCCGCCCCCGCCTGTGATGATCACGGACTTGTCTTTGAAGCGCATGAGAACTCCTGCGAGATAAAAATCGCGAGAGGATTGATTATCCAAACTTCGAGTTGAGGATTAATTTGTTACGCTTTCACCCGACAAAATGCGCGCCGCCGTCGACGTTGAGCAACTGGCCGGTCATGAAATCGCTCTCGGGCGACGCCAGAAACATCACCGTGCCGACCAGATCGTTCTCGACCTGAACGCGTTTGATGGCACGGTTGCCGACGCGGCTGGCATTGAAGGCCGGATCGACCGTGCGCCCCTCGGTGACGACGAAGCCAGGCGCGACCGTGTTGACACAGATGCCGTAGTCGCCGACTTCCCGGGCCATCGCCCGGGTCATGGCGATGAGCGCGCCTTTGGAGGTGACGTAGTGAATATAATTCTGCCCGCCGTTGAGCGCGGTGCCGGAAGAGATGTTGATGATCTTGCCCTTGCCTTGCTGCTTCATATGCGGGAACGCCGCCTTGGCGCAGAGCCACGAACCGCGCACATTGACCGCCATCGCTTTGTCGAATTCATCGACTTCCATTTCCCAGAAGGGGCTTTTCTTCACGGTCATGAAGTAAGCCGCGTTATTAACCAGCACGTCGACGCTGCCGAATTGTTTGGCCACGCTGTCAACCATCGCCTTGACGCTCTTTTCATTCGAAACGTCGCAGGCCATGCTGATCGCCGTGCCGCCCATGTCCTGGATCGCTTTGACGACATGATCGGCGCTGGCGATATCGGGAAGCGCAACTTTTGCGCCTTCTTTGGCAAAACCCATCGCATAGGCTTTGCCGATCTTGCCGCCGCCGCCCGTGATGATCACCGACTTGCCTTGGAAGCGCATAAAGTTCTCCTTTAAGTTAATTTAAGTGTCACTTAACACCGGGTCCCAGATGTGTCAACGAACTGAGTCGGAGTCAGCCGCTTGATTGACAGCACCATCGGCGACTTTTATGATCGCGCCAAGCACGACGCGGAATTGAACCCGCAGCGATTTGCCGATATGGAATGAGTCAGAGAACCGGAGACCGGCGGTTTCTTTAACGACATCTTGATCAAATTCTAAAAACACGAGGCGACCCTGTGGCGAAACTGAAACTCACCATCGCATTCGACAAATACGACTACCTGCAACCCTTGCGCGACTGCAAGATCGAAGCCCAAGGCCTCGATTTGAATATCATTACGGTGGAAAGCGGTATCCGCCATGAGCGGATGTTTCATTATGGCGAATACGACGCCTGCGAGTTTTCCATGTCC
>DASSGE010000589.1:0-8583 GCA_035693605.1 Binatia bacterium | reverse complement strand
AGGATCGTTGGCCAGCGCGCGGGCGATGGCCACCTTCTGTTTCATACCGCCCGACAACTCGTGGGGCCTGGCGCCGGCAAAATCCAACAGCTTGACGACGTCGAGAAAAACGCGGCTGACCCGTTTAAGCACCGACGGCTCCTCGTGGCGAAACTCGGCGCCCAGCGGTACGTTCTCCTCGACGTTGCGCCACGGCATCAGGGCCGACTCTTGAAACACCATCGACACCGGCGACTTGCCCCGTTGCATGCCGACAAACTGCACCGAACCGGTGTCGGGCTTTTCCAAGCCGGCGATGATGTGCAGGAGGGTCGTCTTGCCGCAGCCGGTCGGGCCGATGATACCGAAGAACTCCCGGTCGCGCACCTCGAGATTGACGCCACCGATCGCCCGCGTGGTCCCCTGGGCGGTAACGAATTCTTTGGTAATTCCGTTAACGATGACTTTCATGAGCGCGCCTTCGCGCGCAGTTGCGAGTTTCGGGTTCCGAGCTCCGAGTTTTAACCCGAAACCCAAAACGCGAAACGCGAAACGGCGCGGGTCTATCCGAGAAAATCCTCCAACCGCACATTTACCAGCCCCTGCGGTTTCACCGGTTCGAAGTAGTTTTTCAATTCGTCGCTCAGCACCGGCCCTTTGGTGGCGTCGATCAGCAGCTTCGAACCGATGCGCGGATGGAAGCCCATATGCGCGCCGCTGACCGGTACTATTTCGGCCGTCAAATCGCCGGTATGGCACAGCGTATCGGGAATAATGAAAACGTCCGATTTGGGATTCACCCGCGTCGACATCGCGTACATGATCGATTGCGCATTGTGCGGATCGATATCTTCGTCGACGGCGATGCCGATCTTTGGATGGAGATACGGACTCGATAACAGCGCCATGAGCGCGCTGCGCACTTCGCCCATTTTACGCGGCTTCATCTGCACGACAATAATGTGGCTGCCGCCGGCGTAGGGCAAAGCGACGACATCCTTGACATCGATAAAGCCGCCGACATCTTTGATGCGCGCGTATAAAACCAGCTCCATCGGGAATCCGTCCAGAGGCTGCGACTCCGAGATCGGCCGCCCGCCCTGGAGCGCGTAGTAGATCGGGTTCTTGCGCATGGTGATGCATTTGACGTTGATGATCGGCTGCTGCAGCGTGCCATGAGGCATGCCGGCATGCTCGCAGAACGGCCCCTCGTCTTCCATGTAGTTGGGTGGCACTTCGCCTTCGATGACAATCTCGGCGTCTGCCGGTACCATGACATCGATGGTCTCGCAGCGCACCATGTTGACGGGCTCTTGCAGCAATGCACCGGTGATATCGATCTCATCAGTTTCGTAGCTGGTCGTCCAGGTCGACGCGATATAATAAGCCGGGTGATGGCCGATCACCGTCGCCACCGGCATGGCTTTACCTTGTTGCCAATACTTTTGCATGCAGATATCGGTGTGGCGCTTGGGGTGAACGAAGATCCCCATCTTCCTGGGGCCTTTGATATGGTCGCGCTGTAAGGCGATGTTCTGCGTGCCGGTTTCCGGATCTTTAACGAACTGCATCGCCGATCCGATAAACGGCACGCCACGATCACTGTCTGAGTGCACGTGAATCGGAATCCGCCCGAGATCGGCATCGTCGCCCTTCCAGATGATTTCTTTCACGGGTCCATCTTCAACGATCTTGGGTTTGATCAAGCCTTTCGCAATCCGCCCGCCCAGCTCGGTCAACGCTTTGTCTTTGCTCGTGCCCAGCCCGAGCGCCATCTTCTCCCGGCTGCCGCACATGTAGCTCACCGCGGTCCAATTCGGATAACCCTTTAAATTATGAAACATCGTCGCTTTGCCCTGCTCGTTCTCACCGCGGTAAGCGAGACCGGCTAAGTTGGTGAGCGGGTCGACTTCCTTTTTGATGTCGAGCAGAAGCTTCTTTTCACGGATCAGATCGATGTAGCTGCGCAAATCCTGCGGCATGAATTACCGTCCTCCGACAAGGTTCTTTGAGTGTTGTATTGCAGATCGCTCGCGGAATGCAACGTCTTGCGGCCAGCTCGAGCGCGTCGGAGATTTCTTTCCTCCTCCTCGACGGGGGAGAATGAAGGTGGGGTTGCCCCAGTATTATCAATAACGTGCGCAGCACCCCGATCCTAACCTTCCCCCGTCGAGGGGGAAGGAATCAGGAAACACCCGGCTCCGAACTACGCGCAATGTGCGCTATCGACCGCCAAAAATCTCATGGAACTGTTTGGCGTACCCTTCGAAGTTCTCCAGCACTTCCGGCGGCGCGAAGGCAGGCTTGATGCCTTCGATGAAGCGCGCTTGCTCGGGCGGCGTGTCGGTGCGGTCGGGAATGCGGTTCATGCCGCGCACCAGCTCCTGCCCGCGCTTGGACAAGACAAAGTCGATAAATAGTTTGGCGGCGTTGGGGTGCGGCGCTTTGGCAGAGATGCCGACCGGATGAATGTTGGCAAACACGGGATTTAAGTAAATCCAATCCACTGGCGCGCCGGCGGGCTTCATTTGTTCGAATGTCTGCGAGTAGGCGCTGAGCGCGCCTTTGAACTCCCCGGCGGCAACCAGTTGTGCCAGGATCGTCCGGCCATTGCGCAGCCCGACCTGTTTGGCCAGCTCGCGCATAAACCCGAGCCCCTTCTCTTCGCCCATCGCTTTGAGCATAGTGCCGAACCATTCATACGCACGGCTGTCGATGCCGATATTGCCCTTCCACTCCGCTTTCAGAAGATCTTGATGGGTCTTGGGAATGCTCGCCCGCGGCACGTTGCGCGTGTTGAAACCAAAGGCCGAATAGTTGGTATAGATCGACGTCCAAGTTGCCTGCGGGTCCTTATACCCATCGCGATAAAACTTACGCTCGGGCGAATCGTAGGCCGCCAGCATGCCGCGTTTCTTGAGATTGTGGCCGTAGAAACTCGTGCTCATCACCACATCCACGAGGGATTTGCCGGCGCGGTATTCCGTCAGAATCCGCTCCATCAACTGCGCGTCGGTGGCGCGATAAAAAGTCGCGTCAATTTTGGGATAAAGCTTCTGGAAGCCGTCGGTCAAAGTCTTGGTGTCGGTGGCATTAAAGGCCGCGTAAAAAACCAACTTGCCTTCCGCCTCGGCGAGAGTTTTAACGTCCTGGGCCGACGCCGCACTCGCACAGTGCAATAGAGCCGCCACCCCCACCCAATTAAAAAACTTTGAACTTTGAACCTTGAACCTTGAACGAAACATCATCATGGCATCTCCGCCAATAGCCGCCCGTACCCGGGCAACGGCTCGTTGAGATTGAGAATCTTCTTGGTCGCCCACACCTGCGCCGGAATGCTCGACAGCACGGTGGTTCGCAAATCCTTTTCCAACATCTCGATCACCGGCAGGTTGTGCCAGCCGGCGCCGAGCATATAGATGCCGTCGGCCTTGCCGCTGTCGAGAAACACCTTCTTGGCGAAGTTGTAGATCGCCTCCGGCGCCAGTTTTCCGGCGTCCTTGAACGGCACCTCGATGCCCTTCATCGCCTTGACCTCGAAACCATCGTCCTCAAGAAACTTAGCGAAGCGCTGGTTCATATCGTCCTGAAAATAGGTGACGCCGACCAGCTTCTTCATGCCAAGCGCGCGAAAGGCATCGACCTGAGCGATAGTCGCGACCGTAACGGGAATTTTGTATTTGGTAGTCAGTGAATCGGCGATCTGTCGATCGGCTCCATGCCCGCGCACCATGGTCGGCGGCGCGCCCATGATCATGACGACATCGGCGCCAAGCTCGGCCAGCCGCGCAACCTTTTTTTCGGCGACGGTCAAGGCCTCTTGCAGCTCTTTCTCGTTGCCGGCGCGAACGCCGGCATGAGCCGGGATAAAGCCAACGCCTTCAGGCATAAGCTTGATAAAGCTCTCCATTGACCCCGGCCTATAAGTGGGTTTAACCAATCCGACGATGCCGCGTGAGCCGTAATACATGAAATCAAACTCCTTCGTTCACCACTAAAGCATGAAGAGCACAAAGGGTCGAAAATTCCCTACCCTTCGTGGCCTGCTTGCTGCCGATGTGAGATTATTATTTTTGTCTGTTTCGGTCGAATCCATAGTGATTAAGCCGCCGTGCTTGTTCGACTCCGATTGAGCGCGGTCATATCACAGTGTCTTGTCATTTTCATCAAGCAAGCTGTGGCGTGGACTACGCGCTCTTCAACCTCAGTTCGTCGGCGACGGCTTTCTCGACGACTGTGCCTGTGAAAAAGTCCGGGTTGTTGCGCGTATGCAGCTGTGCGGCGTTAACAAAGGTGAACTCGCGAAAATCTTCTTCGGTGACAAAGCCCTTCTCGACCAACTCATACGCCTCGGGAATGACCTCAGCGAAATCGGGTACGTCGAAATGGGTGAAGTCGGAGCTGAAGACCGGGCGCAGCCGCACGCCCATGCGCGGATCGAACGCCCACAGGGTTGCCCGGTCGTCCGCCTCGCAGCCGAAGTAAAAGTTGCTGGAGAATACCGCGCGAATTTGATCTTTTGACTTAACTCCGGAAGCCTCAAAGTCGTCGACTACATGCTCCGGGCGCGAGAGTTCGGCGATGCTGCACTCAGGGCGGAAGGGGTCGAGGCTGTTCATGATCGCGTCGGCATGGGCTTTCAGTTTGTGATCGCCGTAACGGCCGATCAGTTGCTGCAAGCGCGCGACGTCGGTGGAGCTGGGATCCTGCAGACCCGCGCGCTGGCGTTTCTCCCAATGTTCGATCAAATCGAGACACATCTGACTCGCCCAGCTCACCCCCCCTTCCATGAAACCGAAATTGAGACTTGGATAGCGATGGACCAGTCCGCCGAGGAAAACGCCCCGGGCAAATGCATGATTCGATTCGGCGAAGTGGCCGACGTGATTGTAAGTAAAGTTGCTGATCGAGGCGCGATCTTGCCAGCGGCCGCTGCCGGAGTGCTGGGTCACCGCAACGCCCAGCTCGACGCAGCGCCGCCACAACGGTTCGTAGTCATAGGGGCTGTCGAGGGCGATGGTATCGACGTACCAAGCGGCCTTGCGCGGATCTCCGCCGTCGGCCGCGGCTGGGATCGTCCGCTCCTGATTGCCGCGCAGCATGATCGCTTTGAACCCCCGCTGTCTAACCGCATATTCCAACTCGTCGAGCGCTTCGTCCGGCGTGATTGAAGGAATGATCGCTACCGGCGCAAATCGGGCGCTATACGGCGCGAACATGTCGGCCGTCATCATATTGTAGGCGCGCACCGCGGCCCGGTGCAGATCGACCTCGGACATGCCGTTGATGCTGAGTCCAAAGCTCGGATAGATCAATGCGAAGTCGATGCCCAATTCGGGCAGGCGCTCGTTCAGCAAAGCCGGCAGCAGCGCCGTGGCCTTGTCGAGAGTATTGCTCGTCGCACCCCACCAGATGGCGCGGCGGGTGCGGTTGTGCTGGCGCTGCTCCCAGTCGGATCGATACCACGCGTCCCTGGCGCGCCACACCGCTCTGATTTGATCGACGGATTTGGCACCGCCGACTTCGTTCAAGTACTCGAGAAAGATCGGAATCGGCTCCATCCAATGGCCGTCGCCATCGATCACCGGATGTTTTAAACCGTCGTGAATCTCTTCCGCGCGATTTTTCATGGTCACGGCTCCTCTCACGCGTCGCTCAGTTCGCGAGCGCGCGCTGTCCTAGATCATCAATTGAGCAATTGTCCGCCCGCCTGCTGGATCATCAAGCTGAATGCGTCAATAACCTCCCCTGCGGTAAAATCGCAATGGCCGTAACGCGCAACAGGCAACACGGTCAAAAAAGCGCTTTTCTTCTTCGTCACAAGGCCTTGGTATTCGATCTCCTGCTGAAATGGCACCAGGGGATCGAGCACGTTATGTAGCGTGACCAACGGGTCGTGCAAGTTGCCTATCGGTTCATAAAACCGTTTAGCGTAGGCCCTCGCCCGCCCATCAGACTGGATCCGTTCCACGCCGGCGTTGAGCGCGGCGTCATCGGCCGACCCGACATAGGTTGTGGTGCGATTGTCGTAAGGTACGCCACCTGATGTCGCGATCAGATCGTTAGCGCCAAATATGCCGTAGGACAGAAGCGGAACTGCGGTTTCGACGACACTGGTCGGATCGCTTGGGTCTATCGCGGCTTTGGTAACATTGAAAAGCTGGGCCGTTGCCAGAGGATTGCCACTTAGCGCCGCAATAATCCGTGGCACGTAGACCGACTCCCAGAATTGAAATGCCGCCTGCGGCACATCGATGGCGCCGAAGGGCTGTTCGCCTGCCTGGTTGGGCGGAAAAGTAAAGACCATCGGAAAAAAATAATCGAATACCACGCGGAAATCATACGCATACTTGATGAAATCGGCTGAACCGCCGACCGGGGCGCATAGGGCGACTGCACCATCGTACTTTCCCTGGAATCGCTCGAATAGCCGGAGTGCAATCAGCCCCCCTTCCGAGCCACCAACGAGATATACCTTGCCAAGCGAGCCAGGCGGCACAAGTGACTTGAAGTATTGCAACAGCTTGTTGAGATCTTCGCCTCCCTGTTCGATGGCGACGCCGTTTTTGTGAAAACTGGTCGTGGCAAAGGCGAATCCTTGGGCCAAAAGGACATTGGGCACGAATGTTCCGTCCACCGTAAGTTCGTCAACCGGCAGCGCTAAAGCGAACTGCGGCGGAACGTAACCATGCGCGTACAGCACAAGTTGACCGTTCCAATTCGGCGGAATGCAAGTGATGATCAGCTGATCCGCTGGATATTTGGGGTCGTGACTCGGCAGTGAACCTTCTTGACACGCTGGATGCCATTGCGAATGTGCGTAACCAGGGAAAGCCAAAATGACGGTGAGGACAGCTGACAGAAGAAAACTCGCTGAAAAAAATTTTTCCATAAGGTTTCCTCCTTAGGGACAAAAGCTTGCCACCGGCTTACTAACATCGTTAGAAATTTTCAAGTCGTTTCGAAGAGCATTCGCATGTGTCGTCGTCGACACCCACTTCGGCCTGCAGCCGGATACCCTTAACGTGGCAAAGAGAAATGTCGTGGCGCTTTTTTTGCTGGCAATTAGCCAGACTGTTCGCGCATAAGAATAGATCGCCCGGCACCGGGGCGCACCGATCCGCTGGTTTGGTATTGGCGCGTGCTTCGTTGATTTTGAAACTGGTGGACAGACGCGCCGAGCGTGATAAGCTCCGGCTAGCTGTTGAACATCGGAAAGTGTCTGGAGGGTCTCATGGTTTCATCCGATCAAGCCAGTATCGCCGAGCTGGCCGCGCGCTTTTCAGGCATGCTCGTCGGTCCGGAAGATTCTCGCTACGACGAGTTGCGCCGGGTCCATAATGGCATGATCGATCGGCGCCCCGCCTTGATTGGCCGCTGTCTTGGCAGCGCCGACATTGCAGATGCGGTGAACTTCGCCCGCACGCGCGGCCTGGAACTCGCTGTCCGCGGCGGCGGTCATAACGTTGCCGGGCGCGCGGTCTGCGACGGCGGGTTGATGCTCGACATGTCGCTTATGAAAGCCATTCGCGTTGATCCGATCCGCCGCACGGCGCTTGCACAGGGCGGTGTCACTTGGCGCGAATTCAATCGCGAGACCCAGGCGCGCGGGTTAGCGACGACCGGCGGTGTGATTTCGACGACGGGAATCGCAGGGCTGACTCTAGGCGGCGGCCTTGGTTGGCTGATGGCGAAATACGGTTTGGCGACAGATAATCTGATTGCCGCCGAAGTTGTGACGGCTGCCGGCGAGATCGTGCGCGCCAGCAAAGATGAAAACGCGGATCTCTTCTGGGCTCTTCAGGGTGGCGGCGGCAACTTCGGCGCGGTTTCCTGGTTTGAATACCGGCTTCACCCGGTGCGAGCTGTCACCAGCGGCATGATCGCTTTTCCGTTCGAGAACGCGCGTGACGTACTTAAATTTTTTCGTGACATCAGCTCCGGCTTGCCCGACGAACTGACGATTTTTGGCGGGCTGCTCCACGCACCCGACGGCGCTCGTATCGCCGCCCTTATCGTGTGCGATTGTGGCTCCAGCGAGGCGGCGCTGCAGTCGATTAAAAAATTTGGCAGGCCGATCATGGATACCATTGGGCCGACATCGTACGAAGCGACTAATATGCTGTTGGATGCGGGATTCCCGCGCGGTGCCCTGAATTACTGGAAATCCAACTTTATGGCCGAGCTGAGCGATCAATCCATCGACACACTTGTTTCTCAATTCACTCTCTGCCCTTCCCCGCTGAGCGCGTTGGTGCTCGAGCACATTCACGGTGCGGCAACCCGAGTCGCGGTCGACGAGACGGCGTTTCCGCACCGGCACGAAGGCTATAACTGTCTGATTGTTTCCCAATGGCTCACCGCGGCCGAGAACACTCCGAATATCGGCTGGGCGCGAGAAACCTACGAACTCCTGCGTCCGGGTTTTGCGGCTGGGCGTTACGTGAACTATCTCGGAGACGATGACAGCGGACAAGACGCCGTCGCGGCAGCTTACGGGCCGAACTACCAGCGTCTACAAACCTTGAAAGCGAAGTACGATCCCGCAAACCTGTTTCATCTCAACCAGAATATTCGACCGTAAGCGCCCGCTGGCGCTGCGCC
>DASSGE010000588.1:0-6524 GCA_035693605.1 Binatia bacterium | reverse complement strand
TTGTAGACGACGACGCCGACGCCGCCGAAGTTGACATAGCGGTCGTCGGCGATAATCTCGAGAGTTGGCGGGGTGATATCGATGGTAATGTTCTTTTGCAGCACGGTTTCGTTGCCACGGAACATGTTCCACAAAGAATTGTCGCGCGCACTGACGCGCAATATCGCCGGCCCTTCCTTCAAACCCGCGAGTTTGGACGACAATGCAACCGTGAGTTTTTTTTGCAGTGTCGGTTCGGTGTACTGCTCGGCGGCCAACGGGTAATCGGTGCCGCCGGAGTTGAGCACGGCGGAAAATGATCTTAACCCGGTGCCTCGTTCGATGACCTCGATCTGCAACGGTCCCAGACCAAGCGTTTCACTTTCGGGGGTGATCTTGATCTGCGGTTTGTGCCACTCGAAACGCGGTATTAGATAGTAGCCGCCGGCCGCGATGACGGCGAAAAGCACGACGAAGATAACGCCTCGCCCGGGGACGAAGCTCCTCTTGGGTCTGCCAAGTTCGAGTGCGCTCATGTTATAAAAAGAAAAACAGAAAAGCTGTGAGTTTGTGCAGTCAAGATAAACGCCGTCGGTATTGATGTCAATCAAAACGTCGGCATTAGCAGGGAAACTCGGTATACAGAGCCACCTGTCGAATAGATTTCTCCCTGCGATGAATTGACAAGTTGACCGGCATAGGGATCAACCTGTGTACGGGTGGAAAATTTCTCTTGCGGAATCGTGACTCAGAGCATGCCTTTATCGTTGAAGCTGAAGTAGCGGTCATGGCCGATCACGACGTGATCGAGCACGCGCACGCCCATGACATCGCCCACGTCCTTCAGTCGCTTGGTGATATCGATGTCTTCTCTGCTGGGCGCCGGATCACCGCTCGGATGATTGTGCACAAAAATGACGCCGGCAGCCGATTCACGGATGACGGGATTGTAGACTTCGCGTGGATGGACCAACGACGCGGTTAGCGATCCTTCCGAGACTTTGACTTCGCGCATTTTGCGATTCTTATTGTTGAGCAAAACGACATAGAAAAATTCACGTTTCTCCCGGCCCAGGGTTTCGCGAAAATGGTGAAAGACATCTTCGGCGGAGTGCAGCGGCTGGCCGGTCTCCCATTTCTGGCTGCCAATGCGCTTGCCGATCTCCAAGCAGGCTTTGAGCTGGGCGACTTTGGCCGGTCCGATGCCTTTGATGCCGCACAACTCGGCGATCGCCGCTTCGTCGATGCCTCTGAGCCCGCCAAATTGGTTGAGCAGAAGCCGGGCATGGTCGATGGCGCTATTGCCGCTGGCGGCATCACCATTGCGCAGGATGATCGCCAGGAGTTCGGTCTCGCTTAAGGCAGGTGCGCCTTTGGAAAGCAGTTTCTCTCGTGGCCGATCCTCTTCGGGCCATTCTTTGATGGAATACGATGAAGCCATGGACACCTCGCGGCACAAGGTCAACGCGGACCGGAACTCCGCCGTCGGTGAACCGTGTACCATAGTCGGAGGTGGTGCTCAAAGGAAATTATCGCGGTGGGCCAAGTGCTGCGACACTCTATCCCGTCATTTAAGGCGCGCTGATAAGCCGTTTTGGATCGTCGCTGCGAAGCGTTTCTTGGTTGGCGCCGCGCTGAGAATTGCAGTCGAGAGGCGAGTTCTAGTCCATAACGCGCAGTGCGAGTCCTTTGAGATACTCGCCTTCCGGATGGTGCAAGCTGACGGGATGGTCGATGGGATGGCCTAGTTGTTTGATGATCGTAACTTTCCTTCCGGCGTCAACGGCGGCGCCAAAGACGACCTTTTGAAACAAGTCTCTCGGCAAATGTTGCGAGCATGAAAAGGTCAAGAGGATGCCGCCGGGAGTGAGACGCTTGAGCGCATGCAGGTTCAAAAACTTATAGCCGCCGGTGGCAGCGTCCAAATCGCCGCGCCGGTGTGCCAAGGATGGCGGGTCGAGAACGATGGCATCGAACCTGCTGTCGATTTCCTTAAGGTACGCAAAGGCGTCGCCTTTTATGACCTCACCGGGAGCGTCGGCGTAGCCGTTCAGTTGTAAGTTTTTTTCGGCTAGCTCCAATGCCGGCAGGGATGAGTCGAACGTGACGACTTCTTTGGCGCCGCCGGCGAGGGCATAGACTGAAAAGCCGCCGGTATAGGCAAAACAGTTCAGAACCGCGCGACCGCGCGTCAGTGTGGAAAAAAACTGGCGGCTGTCGCGCTGATCGAGAAAAAAGCCGGTTTTTTGGCCACGCCGGATATCGACCAGAAATTTATTGCCGTTTTCTTCTATGGCAATCGTCTCTGGCGGTGCTGCTCCGGCAAGGACACCAACGGCTGCTTCGAGTCCTTCCTCTTCACGCACCCGGCCTTCGCTACGCTCGAAGATGCCAGTCATTGGCGCAAGCTCGGTCAAAGCGGCAACGATTTCTTTTTTGAACGATTCCATCCCAGCCGTATAGAACTGGCAGACGAAATATTCGGCGTAACGGTCGACGATCAGCCCGGGAAGAAAATCGCCCTCACCATTGATCAGGCGATAGGAGTTATTGGCGGCGTCAAGTTGCTCACTCCGAAAGGCTAATGCTTGAGCTAGGCGGGTTGCAAAGAAGCCTTGATCAACGGACTGCTTATTCCATGTGAGCAGGCGCACACGCAACTGTGATTTGGGATTATGCAGGCCGCGGCCGATCCAATTTTTCTTATTGTCGAAAATATCGGCAACATCAACAACTTGATCGTCGCCTTCGCAACGTTCAATGGCGCCGGAGAATATCCACGGATGGCCGCGGCGAATCGGCAAGTCGCGGCTTGGTTTCAGGAAAAGTTGCAACATCGGCTATTTTGGATTTTCTATTTTGGATTAAAATCCCGGAGGTTTTTTGTACTAAGAACATCTCGCAAATTGCCCGCGCATCCGACAAACCAAAATCCAAAATCGCAAATCCAAAATTATTCCTTCCTGATGAACGTGCCGCTCTTGCCACCGCTTTTTTTGACCAGGCGGATCTCGCCGATGGTCATTTCGCGGTCGACCGCTTTGCACATGTCATAGATGGTCAGTCCCGCCACCGACACGGCCGTCATCGCTTCCATCTCTACCCCGGTCTTGCCGCTGACGCGCACCGAGGCCTCGATGTCGACGCGGGCGGGATTACTTGCCGGCGTCAGCTCAACTTCGACTGAACTAATGTTGAGCGGATGGCACATGGGAATGAGTTCGGAAGTTTTTTTCGCCGCCATGATCCCGGCGACACGGGCGACCGAAAAAACGTCCCCCTTTTCAATCTTATCGTCCAGAATGAGCGCCAGAGTCTCGGGACGCATGTGAATGGTGCCGCACGCCGTGGCGATGCGGCTGGTGATTTCCTTTTCACTCACGTCGACCATGCGCGCGCGTCCCTGTTCGTCCAAGTGACTGAGTTTGGCCATAGACTTGGTTTCTTTCTCCGCTAGATTTTTTATGTTACAGAAACCCGATGGATAAGAAAAGTCACTACCGGGTAATCATTCTTGGCTCCGGCGCTGCGGGTCTCACCGCAGCGATCTATGCTGCGCGCGCGAACCTTCAACCACTGGTTGTCGAAGGCTCACAGCCCGGCGGGCAACTGACGATTACCACTGATGTTGAGAATTTTCCCGGCTTCCCCGAGGGTATCATGGGACCTGAGCTGATGGAGGAGTTCAAGAAGCAAGCGTTGCGTTTCGGCACTGAGGCATTTTTTGGTGAAGTCACTGCCGTCGATTTGAAACAGCGGCCATTTAAAATCACCGCCAGCAAAGAAGTCTTCAGCTGCGACACATTGATCGTCGCCACGGGCGCAACGGCGAAGCTTCTGGGCTTGGAATCCGAGATGAAACTGATGGGCCACGGCGTCTCCGCATGCGCGACTTGTGACGGTTTCTTCTTCAAAGATAAAGAGTTGGTGGTCGTCGGCGGCGGCGACACGGCGATGGAAGAGGCGACGTTTCTCACCAAATTCGCGAGCAAGGTGACGATTGTCCACCGCCGCGATAAACTGCGCGCGTCGAAAATCATGCAAGAACGCGCCGAGAAAAATCCCAAAATTTCATTTGTCTGGGACACCACGGTGGAAGAAGTTTACGGCGACCCCAAAGCCGGCGGCGTGAAGGGAGTCAAGTTTAAAAACTTGAAAAGCGGCAAGACCGAAGACTTCAAATGCGACGGCTTGTTCATCGCCATCGGCCACGAACCCAATTCGAAATTGTTTGTCGGTCAGCTAGATCTCGATCCGACGGGCTATATCCTCACCCACGACGGTTCCAAGACCAATATCCCAGGGGTTTTCGCTTGCGGCGACGTGCAAGATCACGTCTACCGCCAAGCGATCACTGCCGCAGGGAGCGGCTGCATGGCGGCGATCGATGCGGAGCGGTATTTAGAAAGCCAGCACAGCTAGATTTGCTAAGAAAAGGTTGGTTCGCGCGCTGAAACAAGAGGGATTGGCTATGGTATCTATGGGAGATACCAGGGGCGCAGGATCTCAGTTAAACAACGTTACGATTCGAGTTTTTGGAGTTCTGCCAGAAGAAACTCGCGGCTGGGGATTTCTTTGCCATCGCTATAGCGCATGAGGTAAGGCTTGCCAGAAGTGCCCGACTTGGTGGCGACTTTTTCGATGAAATCGCGGGCCGTTTTGACTTCGAACTTGTTGGCGTCCCATTTGCCGCGCAGAAAACGCACGGCTGTAGCCGGCTCATACGTGGAGCCGTTACGGATGAATTTTGCGTCTTTGAGGCCGCCTACTTCCTTAATCAGCGTTTCGATTTTTTGCTTCTCCGCGGCAGGCAGATTCTCTCCCCGGAGTATCGATGGGACGATGAGAAAAGCCATCAGCAGAATTGTAAATCGGACTACGCGCATAAATATCACCGCGACTCCCATTTTGTAATTTAGACGCGCGATCTACCCAAATCTTAGCGCGAAGTTCCGCCTTAGTTAACCCCTTTGCTGATCATTTCCAGCACTTGGTCGGTGGTGCGAACCCTGGACAGCCGCGGAAAGACCGTGTTCATCAGCGCCGTCATCGAGTCGTCGTGGGAGTTGCTGCATGCATCGCGTACGACGATGATGTTGTAGTCGTGGTCACGGGCAGAGTAGACGGTCGAAGCGACGCCGACGTCGACGGCGCCGCCGGAAATGATGATCGTGTCGATGCCGCGGGTGCGCAGCGCCAAGTCGAAGTAGGTCTGATGAAAAGTGCTCCAGCGGTACTTGGGTATGATGTAATCCTGCGGCTGCGGCGCGATCGGATCAATGACTTTCTGCTCCCAGGAGCCTTCGGTGGCGCCATGCACGGTCGGATTGCAGTCGTCGTTGGGCCAGGGGCGCAGGCGCATGTCGGTGTCGGTGATCGCCATATAGCGGCTGTGGCCGTCGGGGCGGTGATTGGCCATGGCGTAGTAGATCAGGATGCCGGCCTGGCGCGCGGCGTTCATCAAGCGCACGGCGTTATCGACCACCGGTTTTAGGGCCTTCTGCTTTTCTTCAGGGATTCCATGGAAATAGACGTTCAGCATGTCGAAGAACAGCAGCGCGGTTTTTTTGTTGTCGAGATGATGGATATTCATGAAGGTTTCTCCGATAGGGTTAGTTTAGCTTGGATTCCGGTTTTCGCGCGAATGACGGACAAGAGCAGTTATTTCCCACCAATTTTTATTCAAGTCGCAGAGCAGGAAAGATTGGCCATCTTCGCTATTTTGAATATCACCGATCTCGGTGATGGCGAAGTCGCTGCGCCGGGCGTCAAGCGCTTTATGGGCTTCCTTGAGCTTGTCCGCCGAGGCTACGGCGATGGTAAAGCGTTGGAGCGGGGTTAGATATCTACGATTTTTCTCCGGGACTTCGAGGCTTACGACGTACCAGGTATCATGACGATGTTTGATATTGTGCGGCTTGGTGGTTTGGACATGCGTGATGACGTCCATGCCGAGGCCTTCTTTGTAGAAGCGTACCGAGGACGCCCAGTCGTTGCATTCGATCGTCCCGTGGGTAAAGCCATGCGGCAAGTAGCCTCGGCCGGGGAATTGTTCTTCGGTAAGCTCGGTTTTCCACGGATAGGAGACCTCGTAAGGCAGGCCCGCTCGGTGGCGGTGCTCATAGGACTCGATCTCCCAGTAATTGCCGCCGGGCTCGACGAAAAAGACCGAATACGAACCGGCGCGCTCGTTGCGCATGACGACTTTCTTCAATCCGAGCCGGTCTTTGTTCGCCATCAAATAATCGTAGGCGCGGTCGACCTGCTCATTATTTTTTACGCGCACCCCATAGTGATTGCGAAACGGTTTGTCCGGGACGTCGGGACCGCTCTCATGGACGACCAACAGCCAGTCGGTGTTAGGATGCTTCATCGTTATTTGTTTGTCGCCGCTTTCGACAACTTCCAAGGCGAGTAGTTCGGATAATACCGGCACGGTTTGGTCGATAAAATTGCATTCGTAGTGGCCTTTGACGATGCCCAAGGATTCAATGGCCGGTTTCGCCGAGTCTGACATGAAAGTTCTCCCGAATTATTTCTTGACT
>DASSGE010000587.1:0-3715 GCA_035693605.1 Binatia bacterium | reverse complement strand
GGCGCAGACCCTGCCTCGGAGCCTTCCGGGCAGAATTCCACACCTTGTGTCATACGGTTGAGAATCAGCGTCCATCCCTACTTCAAAACGTAGATATCGTTTTCCAACGCATCACGCACGACTGCGCCAGCGTGACGAATCCTCTCAAGTATCGCCTGAGGTTTTCGAAGGACATACGGTTTTAAGAATCCCGATAGGGACATCTTCAAGCAGTGGCCGCTACCCCTGATGTGAACGGATCGACACCATTGCCGCCGAAAGCTTTGACGATGGCATCGATCTCCGAACCGTCGAGGACCTCTTTCTCGAGTAGCTTCTCGGCAATTTTATGGAGCAAACTGAGGTTGGTCTTTAATAGGTCCCTTGCCCGCTGATAGCTCTCCTGAATGATCCGTCTGATCTCGGCGTCAATCTCGATGCCGGTGTTTTTGGAATAGCCTTCTTTCTGGGTAACTTCACGACCGAGAAAAATCTCTTCGTCTTTCCTGCCGAAAGTCATCGGCCCGAGCTTTTCGCTCATGCCCCACTCGCAGACCATTCGCCGTGCCAGATCCGTAGCCTTTTCGATGTCGTTGCCTGCTCCCGTGGTGATCTGCTCGAATACCAGCTCTTCGGCCACCCGGCCGCCGAACAGAATGACGAGATTGTTGAGCAAATATTTCGACGCGTAGGTATATTTTTCGTCTTCGGGCAGTTGCTGGGTCAGCCCCAATGCCATGCCGCGCGGGATGATGGTTACTTTGTGAACCGGATCGGCGCCCGGCAGGAGCTTGGCGACCAAAGCATGGCCGGCTTCATGATAGGCAGTGGTGCGTTTTTCTTGATCGCTGATGATCATGCTACGCCGCTCGGCGCCCATCATCACCTTGTCCTTGGCCAGCTCCATGTCGATCATATTGACTTTTTCCTGGTCGTTGCGCGCTGCCAGCAAGGCGGCTTCATTGACGAGATTCTCCAAATCCGCGCCGGTAAGGCCAGGCGTCGAGCGCGCTAACAGGTTGACATCGACATCCGCTGCCAGAGGAACTTTGCGGGAGTGTACCTGCAAGATACCGACTCTCCCTTTGATATCAGGCCGCGGTACGACAACATGCCGATCGAAGCGGCCCGGACGAAGCAACGCCGGATCCAATACATCGGGCCGGTTGGTCGCGGCGATGAGAATAACCCCGTCGTTGGACTCGAAGCCGTCCATTTCCACCAGCAGCTGGTTCAATGTCTGTTCGCGTTCGTCATTGCCGCCGCCGAATCCGGCGCCGCGGTGACGCCCGACGGCGTCGATTTCGTCGATAAAGATAATGCAAGGCGCTTTCTTCTTGCCCTGGACGAACAAATCGCGAACCCGCGACGCGCCGACGCCGACGAACATTTCGACGAAATCGGAACCGCTGATGCTGAAGAACGGAACGCCGGCTTCGCCGGCAATGGCCCGCGCCAACAGCGTCTTGCCGGTGCCCGGGGCGCCGACCAGCAAACAGCCTTTGGGAATTCTGCCGCCAAGTTTGGTGAATTTCTTTGGGTCTTTTAAAAATTGGATGATCTCTTGCAGATCGTCTTTGGCCTCATCAACGCCGGCGACATCGCTAAAGGTGATGCGCTGCTGATTCTCGGTCAGCAGCTTTGCCCGGCTCTTGCCGAAGGACATCGCCTTGCCGCCGCCCATTTTCATTTGCCTCATGAAAAATATCCACACGCCGATCAGCAGCAGTATGGGCAACCACGAAACCAGCAGCATCACATACCACGGCGAGGTGCCCTCGGCCTTGGCCGCGACCTTGACGTTTCTCTCGCGCAATGACTTCACCAACTGTGGATCATCGGGGGTGTAGGTTTTGAATTGCTCGCCGTTTTTGAGTTGGCCCTGAATGTGATTTCCTTCGATCATCACCTCGCCAACGTCGCCGCGTTCCACCGCAGCGATAAACTCGCTAAAAATTATCTCGGTTTCATGCCGGTTTTGTTTGTTGAAAACAACGAATATCGCAAAACACACGACGGCAACGCCAAGGCCAATGGCCAATTGCTTCAATGATAGACTCAAGAAATCCTCCGACTTCAAACGATCTGTGAAAAGTTAATGGCATTAACTCTAACTCTGCGGTTAGCCATGCGCAATGCAGGAAAATCTTTTTACGACTATGGTCGTCCCATGGAGCTGCCCGATAAGAGCTCTCGGATTGAAACGTGCCGATTTAAAAAACTTTGCGCGTATGACGTGGCGAAATCGGTACCCCACGCTTCGGCCCTGTCATGCCACCCCGTCTGGGATGTCGGCCCACATTGTTACACGGAATTTTAACTTCTCGAGGCCTCTTCGGAGTCCGCAAAGGGCCTGAAGATGTCCGAGCGTGGTTGTTGATGTCATACGCCCCGCACCACCAGTACTGGGTCATCGGCGTGGCGCACCACTTTTTCCGTAACGCTGCCAAGCAGCCAGCGCTGGACCCCCGAGCGGCCAGGGGTCGACATCGCGATTAGCGCGCCGGGCGCGGTCTGAGCGTGGGTGATAAGTGCGTCGGCGGCCGAGCCTTCGGTCGTGAGAATCGACACCGTCCGCACCCCCTCGCCGACCAAAAATTCTTCTTTTTCTTTGAGATAGGCGGCCGCGGCCTGGCGCGCCTCCTCGCGCATGGCATCATAGTCCGGCAGATAAACTTCACTGCCGATATAGGCTGCGGCAGGGAATTCGAAAGCGCGAAGCAGTGTCACCTCGATGTCGAGCGCGCGCGCCCAACGGCAAACGGTTGGCAGGATCTGCTCGGCCAAAGGCGACCCGTCGAGCGGAACGACCATCGAATCGATGATACCCTGCGGCGTTGACTTGGCCGCGGCCGCCCGCACCAGAAACAAGGGACTATTTGCGCCGCGCAGCACCTTCTCAGCGACACTACCCAACAACCAACGCTTCGCCCCGGAACGGCCATGGGTCGCCATGGCGATCAGTGTGTCGCGCTCCTCATTTTGCGTGGCTTCAAGAATGATCTCCGCCGGCGTGCCGCGAACCGTCCGGCACTCGGTTGGGCTAGGCGCAAGACGCTCGGCGATATTCGCCAAATAGCTGGAGCACTTCTTTTCCTCACTGGCGACGATGCTATCCAAGTGGCGCACTCGATCCGGCGCCAAATGGGTCGTCATCGCGCCGATATCGATGACCGACACCAGCTCGACCCCGGTGTTAAACCCGGCAGCGAACGCCTGGACATAGGGTACTACCGCTTCCGCCGTTGCCGAACCATCCAATGGTACCAGGATTTTTTTATACATCGCCGCCTTCTCGGAAATTTGGTCCTTGTGTTTTGCCCCTCAATATCAGGCCGCTCAGCGCAGTTTGGTTCTGCTACATTTTTTACCGGAGCGCCAGCGCTCCCAGGAATATATAGGCAAAGCGGCGCGGCAGCCGCGCCCTTCAGCGCTTTCCATATGTGAGAAAGATCTAAATGCGATTTTTCAAATTTTAGAACGCTGAACGATCGGTTCGGCTTTGCATAGAGGGTATTGTATGAAAAGTCCGTGCCTCCTTGTCGATTGCGGTTGGCCCAATCCTTGCTGCATTCCTCCGCTGCGCGCTATACGCGTATAGCAACGATAAAAGGAGAATCACCTTGAATACCCCAGTTCCTGTTACGACTCCGCCAGCGATCACTGCGCCCTATACCCAGACCGCGCCGGCAAAGAAGCCCTATAAGTCGGTGCCGGAAAACTATCGAGTTTTATC
>DASSGE010000586.1:0-5297 GCA_035693605.1 Binatia bacterium | reverse complement strand
GCCGCGTCTACCCTGCCGACCTCTAGAGCCTGACCGACCAACACTGAGTCGCCGATCGGTAGTAAATTGATGTTGTCACGCTTGTAATCTAAACCGACATATTCCAAAGCCAAGATCGTATTTATCCAGGTAGTCCCGCCCGGGTTTTGAATACCGAAGCGTTTACCGCGCAGTTCCTCGGCACGCTTGAGGCTCGGATGGGCGACCAAAGTGTGCGTCAAGGTGTTGGAGATCGACGAAAGTATTTTCAAATAGGAACCCTGGCCCGCCGCGCCTAACACCGAGGTGCCGCCAGTATACCCGACGTCCATTTCGCCAGAGACCAATGTCGCCACCAACGTCGCCGCGGCGCGCACCAACACGATCTTGGGATCGAGGCCGTATTTCGAAAAAATGCCCTGCTCCTGGGCGAGATAAAGCGGCGTGGTGCGCGGACTGACGGCAGCATAACCAATAGTCAGCTTAGTTTGCGCCGATGCCGAGTCAGGGCACATTACAAGGGCGAGGATAAGGACACTCATCGTAGCGACCAACCGTAATTGATGCATGACGTTCCTCCGCAGAGCACCAGCAATCGCAAGCTCTCACTGCTCGTTCATAGTCATGGTTTTTCCTCCCCCTTTGCAAAGGGGGACCGAGGGGGATTTACTCCTCCCCCAGCCCGAAATCCTTCCTAGCCTTCCTTTATCAAAGAAGGCGATAGATCAAGATCACCGACACGCCCCTCGCAAAAAATCATTTACAGCTGCGCCTTCACGTCTCTCCCGCCGGCCGCTTTACCGGCTCGAGCCCGGGGCGGTAGGTTTTCTCATCGAGAAACTCGCGCATGCCCCGTTCGCGGGTGCGTTCCGGATCGGCGGCGCGCAGCGCCATGCTCTTGGCGCCGAGATATTCGTAGGCTTGATCCATATCCATGCCGCGCACTGCGCGAATCGCATGCTTGGTGTAAGCCAGGACCATCGGGCTTTTGGCCATCAATTCGCGGGCGATCGCAATCGTCTCCTCGCGTAGTTTGTCGGCCGGCACCGCCATGGTCGCGATGCCCATTTCAGCCGCCTTGCGGCCGTCAATGGTGCGACCGGTCATAGCATAGAACATGGCATTGCGGAACCCGACCAGCTCACCGAACACTTTGCTGACATTGCCTCCCGGTATGATGCCCCAGTTAACTTCCGACAGACCGAAGGTGGCGTTGTCGGCGGCGATGACAATATCGCAGGCGGCCAGCGAGACAAACGCGCCACCGTAACAATAACCGTTAACCATGGCGATGGTCGGTTTGCGCGACCAGGCGAGCAGCTCAGTGGCCCAGCGCCGATGCGCCGTCGCAGCGCGAAAACGCGCCACGGGGTCTTTATCGGTCTCGCGAAAGTACTGCTTCAGGTCCATACCGGCGCTCCAGCTATTGCCGGCGCCCGTCAGTACGACGACTTTAGTGTCTTCGTCAGTTTCCAGTCCGTAGAGGATCTCTTCCATCTCGACGTGGAGCGTCGGGCTCATGGCATTACGCTTCTCCGGCCGATTGAACGTGATCCAGGTAATTCCGTGCTCATCGGTCTCGACGAGGACGCAGGTATATACTTTTTTCGTGGCCATTGGAGTTCTCCCTTTTTTAGTTTGTGAATCGCACGAAAGAAATGCCGGTCACGAGCGGCCATTTTGTCCTAGCGCCCCAAGTCGTCGGGGCGCAACCAGCCGGTGACGCGATTTTGTACCACAGGCGGGCTTTGGCGAGGTCGCGCCACTCACCGACATCGGATGTTTGTTTCCGCATGCGCATTTTCAGCGCACTACGATCAGGCGAACCGTCTGGGAACAAACTGAAATCATGACATAGTCCAAGCACTGGTATTCTCCCGATCCATAACAACTCCCGGAGCCGATTAACGCGTTGAAGCTTATTTCAACTGAGCGTGCAAGTTTTCGGGGATAAGGTTAGCGGCTCTTGGATCTTGCAACGCAACTTCAGCGAGTACAGCGACAAGCGAGCCCGGTGTGGCAATCAGACTCGACTCAAATAGGTGCGCGAAAGTGCGGTAACATTTATCGAGAACTTCGGGCTTGCTACGTAAAGCTGGCAGCTGTCGTCCAATAGCATCTCGCGCCAACGCTGCATCGCTCTTAAACCGCTCAATGCTGTCACGATAAATGGTTACGACTTTCCCGACCAGGTCGCGATTTTCCTCTAGATAGCGCCGCGTCGTCGCCAGCGGCACCCAATGACAATCGAGATCCAGTGTATCGGCAATGATCCGCAGCCCCGCCGACTCTGCCAAAAAGGCTTTTTCCGGCGGCAACAATGCGGCATCGAGCTCGCCGCCGCAAAGCGCTTCGAAACTGCGATCGTTGAGACCGAGATCGACGAGTTCAAGGTCCCTCTGCCGGTCGAACCGCCAATGGCGTAATAGCGCCAACATCATCATGCCTGCCATTCGGCGTGGCTGGTTAATACCGACCCGTTTTCCTTTCAGGTCTTCGATCGATTCGATCGCAGGGTTGGCTATCAAGTAAAATGCCGGGCGGTTGAGGACGCCGCCAATGATCACGAGGTCGTTGCCGTTGAGCCGGGAGAAGATCAGCGAGGGCGCGTTCGGCGTGCCGATCGGCGTCACTTGATTGACAATATCATCAACAACCTTTTCTTCATCCAGCTGATTGATAATCTCGACCGCGACATTTTGCTTTGTGAACAAGCCCGCCGACTCGCCGACATAAGGTAAAAATCGTCCGATGCTCGAAGTGCCGATGCCGATTTTAACGTTGTCCATTGAATCCTCAATCCAATTGTAAAGTGGCCGGCTCGTTGGTCATGCGCTCACCCATACCGACTTTGCGCAGCCGGAACCCTAATGCATCGATCTCCGCCATCACGGCCTCATCAGGCCGATGGATATCGATCGGATGCGCGATCGGTACCCAGCAAGCGCGCCCAGTGACCCAGAACACTTCCGAACGATTGCCTTCGGGATCGAAGTAATAACAACCCAGCGCGCTGACATGATTGACCACCGCGTCGATGCGCAACTCTGCGGCTATCAGCTTTTTATGCATCACGCGTAAGTCTTCCAGGGTCGCCAGGCGCAGCGAGATTTGATTGATCAAACGCGAATCGGCATCGGCGGGCCGGCCGCGGAACAGCGCGATCTCATGATCGGCAGCGTCGGGGTTCGCGCTAAAGAACACAATACCAGCGCGCCAGTTCTGCTTGGTGATGCGCATGCCGAGTGTGTCACGGTAAAACTTCACCATTTTCTCCAGGTCATTAACGTAGATACCGACATGTCCAAGGCCAACCACTGCTGTCATCAGTTCCTCCTTGCGCTCAGGCGGCTACTGTCTCCGTTTAGCTATCTAGCGCCGAAGCGTTGTTGCAATCAAGTCTGTGCCTCGGTAACGGTGACAATTTCCGGACTAGACAACTACGGATTGTTGCGCTACTGGGTTGATCATGAACTCCGATCAATTTATCGCTGAGCTCTGGAGTTACGCCGCCGAAGTGCCGATGGAGCAGCACCCCTGGTTCGATGGCATCATCAAGCATCGTTGGAGCAAAGAGCAAATCGTACTCGGCGAAGTCCAGCATTATCTCCGGGTCCGGACCAATCCGATTTTCTTCGGCCATATGGCGATCAACGCAGTGTCGGCCAAGGAATACACTGTTATGCAAACGGTGCTGGAAAACTTCATGGAGGAGCTGGGCGGTAAACGCACCCACGTCGATATTATGCTGCAATTTCTCGAGGAGGGTGGCATTTCGCGCGACGAGGCCGACAATGCCGAGCCGGCGCCGGGCACATTGGCGGCGATCGAAATGATCATCGGCTGTTGCCAACGCCGTTCCGCTCTTGAAGGCGTTGCCATGCTTGCCTTAGTCGAAAGCCAGCTCGGCGGCGCCGGCAAGATTTCAGAGAAGGTCTATCGCGAACTCACCGGTCATTACGGCTTCTCACCACGCGCCGCGGCCACTTACCAACTCCATGCTGCCCAGGACGAGGGTCATGGCAGCCGCCAAATCGACGCCATCCGCCTGCTCGCGACAGATGAAGCAACTCAGAACAAAATTCGCGCTGCAGTGAAACTGGGATTGACCGCGTTCACGCTCGAATGGGACGGCCATGTTCAAGCCATGACCGGTAAGCGAGAATTTTGGAGCGGGGTCGCGAATTTGCAATTACGCCAACCGAAAGTGAATCTCTCGTAACAACTCTGTACAGTGCCGTGTTACACGTTGGAGTGAGGAATTCGCAACTTCCGGTACCAAGAAACTTTCTTCGGGCCGTGCCAATGAACTGAAAATGGGTGCCCGGCCTCCTCCGGCATAACAACATCCCCCGCCTCCCACAGCCTGTCATGTCGAAGGTTCAGATCGGCCACTCCTCGGGCAGATCCTTCCTAAGTTTTTTGTATGCCGCATCATCACTATGCTGGGCGCGAAGTCGCTTCAGCGCCGCGACGACTTCTTTTTGATCTTGATGCACCGCGTTGGAGACCATACCCGTGGTCTCTTCGAAGCCGAGGCCTCAATTGCTGTGTCACCCACGCATCCGTTCGAGAATATACAGATCATCATCTTTGCTCGCCATAGTGTCCACCTCAATTCGAGATTCCGGAAAAACCGACTCGCTGTGTCGTGATCAGTTCGGTCGCTGTATGGGGTTTGCCGGCGGCGTCAACGTCGACGCGCAGGCGCACGAAGATCCGCCATGCTCTGCCGCGCCATTGGCAATGGAAAATGACAAAGGCGTTTTCCGTGACGGGCCCGGGCGCTTCAGGACACTGGACAAGATTTTCGAATCGTTCACTCCCGCCTGCTGCTACTACGAGTGCCGGTGTGAAATGCCGCACAGCCGATTTGAATTGCCCGTGCGGTATTTGCACCGAAGCGATTGTCAGCGCATCTTGGCCCGAATTGTCGACTTGCCAATGGATGTTCCACGATCCCGCCGCCACATCTGGCGATAACGCGATCTGCTGCAATGCAATCTTCGGCTCTGAAGGAGATTCCACGATCGCAGTCTATTCGATATCACTCGCTTTGCGCAATTCGATCCGAGAAAATCCATGCTTTGACGCAATCCGGCAATCCAACGTCGATCACAGGCGAACGGCAGTCGGCTAAAACGAGCATACTGTCATGAGTCCGCAGGCAAAGCGGATGTCTTCTCATCGTTAAGCCCTGGAGGCGTATTTCATCCGCTTTCCCGCCGGCTGTGCCCCCAATGCAGGCAAACTCGCTTCCATCATTCCGAGCAGGGCGAGGAATCTTTTTTTGGTCAGATGCAAGAATGGATTACTCG
>DASSGE010000585.1:0-5587 GCA_035693605.1 Binatia bacterium | reverse complement strand
CTCTTCACGCTTGTTGGCGTGCATCTTGAGCAAACGGCCGACTCGTTCACGCTTAGTTTTGGTTGAGTTATAAATGCTCGCCCCAGAACTGATGGAGCCAGAGTAGACCCGGAAAAACGTCAAGGTTCCGACGAACGGATCCGTCATGATTTTGAAAGCTAACGCCGAAAATGGCACATCGTCTCTGGCCGGCCGTTCATCTGGCTTGTCGGTACCGGCGATGACGCCTTTAACCGGGGGAATATCGACAGGCGACGGTAAAAAGTCCACCACTGCATCAAGCATCGGCTGAACACCCTTGTTGCGGAAAGCCGTGCCACAGACTATTGGAACGATCTTGAGCCCGAGTGTGGCCTTGCGAATCGCAGCCCGTAACTCGGCTTCGCTAATCGGCTTGCCGTCAAGATACTTTTCCATTAATGCTTCATCGGCGTCGGCGGCAGCTTCCAGCAACTTTTCGCGATACTCATTGGCTTGATCTTTTAGATCCGCAGGTATTTCTTCCTCATGAAATTTGGCGCCCAAGCTCTCGTCTTCCCAGACCACGGCCTTCATCGTGATCAAGTCGACAATACCGGCGAATTTATCTTCGGCACCGATGGGCAATTGCATGACCGCCGGACGCGCTCCGAGCCGAGTTTCGATCATTTTGACGACTCGGAAAAAGTCCGCGCCAAGACGATCCATCTTGTTGATGAAGGCGAGGCGAGGGACACCGTATTTATCGGCCTGACGCCAAACGGTTTCAGTTTGCGGCTCGACACCGCCGACCGAGCAGAATACCGCGACTGCACCATCGAGTACGCGCAGCGACCGTTCGACTTCGATGGTGAAATCCACATGGCCGGGAGTGTCGATTATATTGACCCGGTGGTCGCGCCAGAAGCAGGTGGTCGCCGCCGACGTGATCGTGATCCCGCGCTCTTGTTCCTGGACCATCCAGTCCATCGTTGCGGTGCCCTCGTGCACTTCACCGATCTTATAGTTGATGCCGGTGTAGTAGAGGATCCGCTCCGTGGTGGTGGTCTTACCGGCATCGATATGGGCCATGATGCCGATATTGCGGGTCTTCTCTAATGAGACGGTTCTAGCCATTTTTCTTTACGCCGGAAAAAAAGGAGGCGGTCAAACCGCCTCCTTTTACGAACTCGAATTTAAAGGTTACTTACCAACGATAATGAGCAAAGGCCCGGTTGGCCTCAGCCATACGATGAGTGTCTTCTTTTTTCTTAATCGCGGTGCCGCGATTGTTGGCGGCGTCGATCAATTCCGCCGCCAATTTTTCTTCCATCGACTTCTCCGCGCGGTCCCGTGCCGCATCGATCAGCCAGCGCATGCTCAGTGATAAGCGCCGCTGGGGTCGTACTTCGACGGGCACCTGATACGTCGCGCCGCCGACGCGTCGGGAACGAACCTCGACGGTGGGCCGAGTGTTCTCTATGGCACGTTTAAAGATCCCCAAAGAATCTTCCTTGGTCTTAGCGGTAATGATATCGAGGCTATGATAGAGAATCGATTCCGCCACGCTCTTCTTGCCCTGATTCATGATCGTGTTGACAAACTTCGCCACGACCTTATCACCGTACTTCGGGTCCGGCAGAATCTCTCGTTTTCTTACTTCACCTTTACGCGGCATAAATACTACTTCGGCTTCTTAGCGCCATATTTAGAGCGGCTCTGCCGGCGGTCTTGAACGCCGATGGAATCGAGAGTGCCGCGAACAATATGATAACGAACTCCGGGAAGATCTTTTACACGGCCACCGCGAATCAAAACCACGGAATGCTCCTGCAAATTGTGACCAACACCGGGAATATAAGACGTCACTTCGACACCATTGGTTAACCGTACGCGAGCAACTTTACGTAGCGCCGAATTCGGTTTTTTCGGGGTCGACGTGTAAACACGCGTACACACGCCGCGCTTCTGCGGACAGCTCTGCAACGCTGGCGCGGTATTTTTGCGGCGCTGCTTTTCCCGGCTCTCACGCACTAATTGACTAATAGTCGGCATACGTAATTTTCTCGTCGATCTCGTTAGGATTACGGGAGCAAATGAACCTCTCAACTCCCCTAGGAAAATCCTTTAATTAACAAAATAATTCGCCATTGTCAAAGCTTACGCTTCCGCCGCATGGTCGATTGGGGCTACACCGTCTTCAATCTCGTCCGTTTCAATCTCGGCTTTGGCGTAATTCGTCACGCCGGTGCCAGCAGGGATCAGCCGACCCATGATGACGTTCTCTTTGAGCCCTCGCAGCAGGTCGACTTTGCCCTGGATAGCCGCTTCCGTGAGCACCTTAGTGGTCTCTTGGAATGACGCGGCGGAGATAAAACTTTCGGTCGACAACGACGCCTTGGTAATTCCTAGCAAAAGCGGTTCAGCAACCGCAGGTTTGCCGTTCTCGCCGATAACTCTTTGGTTTTCATCCTCGAATCGCCATTTTTCGATCTGATCACCAACCAAGAAATCGGCATCGCCGACCTCCTTGATGCGCACGCGGCGCAGCATTTGACGCACGATGACCTCGATGTGTTTGTCGTTAATGCGCACACCCTGGAGCCGATAAATCTCCTGAACCTCGTCGACGAGGTACTTGGCCAAGGCCTTTTCGCCGAGAATATTGAGGATATCGTGCGGGTTGGACGAACCATCCATCAACGCCTCTCCGGCGCGAATACGATCGCCATCGTGGACGCTGATATGCTTGCCTTTGGGAATCAAGTATTCGCGCGGTTCGCCGACTTCGGGTGTGACCACGACTTTGCGTTTGCCTTTGGTGTCCTTACCGAAGGAAACCGCGCCGTCGATCTCACTGATGACGGCGAATTCTTTCGGCTTGCGCGCCTCAAAGAGCTCGGCAACTCGCGGCAAGCCGCCGGTAATATCCTTGGTCTTGGTAGTTTCCCGCGGAATCTTCGCCAAGATGTCGCCGGCGAATACTTCCTGGCCGTCCTGGACGTTGATATGCGCTCCCACCGGAATTAAATAGCGGGCTTCCGCCGTCGCAGTTAGCCGAGTGGTCTGACCTTGAGTATCCTTGATTGAAATACGCGGTCTTTTGTCGATGTCTTTCGAGTCGATGATGACCTTGGTCGATAGGCCGGTGCGCTCATCGACTTTTTCTTCCATAGTGACGTTTTCAATCACATCACCGAACTTAACCGGTCCGCTGACCTCGGTGAGAATTGGAATGGTATACGGATCCCATTCGGCCAACAGCTCGCCGGCTTTGACCTTTGCGCCGTCTTTTTTCTTCAGCTTGGCGCCATAGACAACCGGGTAACGTTCGCGTTCTCGCACGCGCCCCTTTTCACCTTCAGGATAATCAACGATCGCCACTTCACCGTTTCGGTTCATGACGACGAAATCGCCCTCTTTGTTGGTCACGGTGTTGACGTTGATGAATTTGAGATTTCCATCATTGCGCGCCTCGAGTGTCGTTTGTTCCGCGCGCCGGCTTGCCGTACCGCCGATATGGAAGGTCCGCATCGTCAACTGCGTCCCCGGCTCGCCGATGGACTGCGCTGCGATTACGCCAACCGCTTCACCCATGTTAATCATATGACCGCGACCCAAATCGCGTCCATAACACATGATGCAAACACCGCGACGGGACGCGCAGGTTAATACCGAACGAATCTTGATTCGTTCCAGGCCGGCGTCTTCGACCCGCTGCACCAATTCTTCATTGATCTCTTGGTTGGCCTTGACGATCACCTCACCGGTGAAGGGATCGACCACATCTTCCAGAGCCACCCGGCCAAGGACGCGATCACCAAGCGGTTCGATAACTTCACCGCCTTCCATCAACGGCGTGATCTCAATGCCATCCATAGTGCCGCAATCTTCTTCGCCAATAACTGCGTCCTGAGCCACGTCGACCAGACGCCGTGTCAGGTAGCCTGAATTGGCGGTTTTCAAGGCAGTATCGGCCAAACCCTTGCGAGCGCCGTGCGTTGATATGAAGTACTGCAACACGGTCAATCCTTCGCGGAAATTGGCCGTGATCGGCGTCTCGATGATTTCGCCGGAAGGCTTCGCCATCAGGCCGCGCATGCCGGCCAACTGGCGAATCTGCTGCGCGCTGCCCCGAGCGCCGGAGTCGGCCATCATAAATATCGGGTTAAAGCTCGGCACCGTAAACTCATGCCCCTGGTCATCGGTGACCTTCTCGGTACCCAAATCACCGAGCATTTGGTCGGCGATACGATCGGGGACCTCGGCCCATATATCGACGACTTTGTTGTAGCGTTCGCCGTCAGTGATCAGACCGTTCTTGTATTGCTCTTCGATCTCACGCACATCGTCATGCGCCCTCTTGAGCATCGCCTCTTTCGTCGGCGGAATTAACATATCTTTAATGGAGATCGAGATACCCGCCTTTGTCGCATGGCGGTAGCCGACATCTTTCAGGCGGTCGGCAAGGATGACAGTCGCCTTGTTGCCGGCGAGGCGGAAACTGACGTCGATCAAGTTGGCGAGCTCTTTTTTCTTCATCACCCGGTTGACTTCCTTGAAAGGAATCACATCGGGAACGACATCATAGAGCAGCACACGCCCGGTCGTGGTTTCGACCCGTTCGCCATTGATACGTACCGTGATCGGCGCCTGAAGGTCGACCTCGCCTTGATCATAGGCCACTCGGACCTCGGTTGGGCTACTGAACAAACGGCCGCTCCCCTTGGCATGCAAGCGGTCGCGGGTCATATAGTACAAGCCAAGAACGATATCCTGGGTCGGGACAATGATCGGTTTACCATGGGCTGGCGACAGAATATTATTGGTCGACATCATTAAGGCGCGCGCTTCAACTTGAGCTTCGACCGACAAAGGCACATGGACCGCCATCTGATCGCCGTCGAAATCGGCGTTGTACGCGGCGCAAACCAGCGGATGCAGCTGTATCGCTTTGCCCTCGATCAAAATCGGTTCGAATGCCTGAATCCCTAAACGATGCAGCGTCGGCGCCCGGTTGAGTAGCACGGGATGCTCGCGAATGACTTCATCGAGAATGTCCCAGACTTCCGGGAGCTCGCGCTCGACCATCTTTTTGGCGCTCTTGATCGTCGTCACGTGGCCGCGCTCTTCGAGCTTGTTGTAAATAAACGGCTTGAAAAGCTCGAGGGCCATTTTTTTCGGCAAACCACACTGGTGCAAGCGCAGCTCCGGGCCAACAACGATAACCGAACGGCCCGAATAGTCTACGCGCTTGCCGAGTAAGTTCTGGCGGAAACGTCCAGTTTTGCCTTTGAGCATTTCGCTGAGAGATTTAAGCGGCCGGCGATTTTGACCCGTAATTGCCCGCCCGCGCCGCCCATTATCGAACAAGGCGTCAACCGCCTCCTGAAGCATGCGCTTCTCGTTTCGGATGATCATGTCCGGCGCGCTCAATTCCATCAAACGTTTGAGCCGGTTGTTACGGTTGATGACGCGTCGATAGAGGTCATTTAGGTCCGAAGTCGCGAACCGGCCGCCGTCGAGCGGAACCAGTGGACGCAAGTCGGGCGGTATCACCGGAATCACTTCCATGACCATCCACTCCGGACGATTACCCGAAGTCCGGAAGGCGGTCAAAACTTTCAGG
>DASSGE010000584.1:0-4715 GCA_035693605.1 Binatia bacterium | reverse complement strand
GCGCCTACGGGCCGACATGCCGTCGCGCACTGTCAACCGACCCGAGCCTGGCGCATCCTGAGTGGGGAACGGCACAAAATGAGGACGAACAAAAGCCACACTACTTAGTAGGCTTCTGAGCCGATATTTTCAAGGAAGGTTAAGCCATCAAGTAGCTGCGCAGAATAGTTCTCACCATGGGAAATTGCAGCGGCTTGTAAAGAACCTCGGCGGCGCCGGCAATGCGGGCGCGCTCGACACGTTCTTCTATATTGCAGGCGGTGGTCCAACCCGTATTAATGACGACCGGGATGTTTCGCGTGCTTCGATTCGTTTTGAGCTGCATGGTTACGTCGTCTCCATTCAATCCCGGCAACTGGACGTCCATCATAATCAGATCGGGTCGAATGCTGCGGGCCTTATCGATGGCATCCTGGCCCGTAACGCCTTCGAAGACTTCATGGCCCAAACTTTTTAGAAAGGTCCCGAGGGAATTTCGAAAGCCATCGTTACTATCGACAATCAATACTTTTTTGTTGGTGCGCTGCATAATGATTCGTCATTACAGCACGAACGATGCCAGGACCAACAGTTCCGCTCGTCGGGGTAGTTATAGCCGGGTTATTGTCGTCCAGAGATATTTAATCAAGAGCTAGCTATTGCCTAGACTTCATCCACAAAGTAGAAATTCCTATTATCGGTTAATTTTACGGAGCTATTAAGGCGCTGAAGCGATGCGAAGGCAAGAAATGGATTATGAATTCAAGAATATGGGTGAATTGACAAGCCGCACTGAGGAGAGATAATGATTTCCAGTTAACTGAGGTTTCAAAAGGAGACATTTATGACCCGTATTATCTCAATGCCATTGGTGATCATCCTGCTACCATTTGCCGTCGGTTGCGCTGGTGTCGCCTCGAACTTCGCTGCGGTTTCGACTCAGCAAGTGGCGAGCGGAGACTACTGCAATAAGAAAATGCCAGCAGTGGGTCCGACGGTGCCGACAATGGTCCAGCCAGCCGCCGGGGACATTATCGATTATTACGGTCCATGCGACGGGCCATCGGTCAACGAGCAAATCCAGCAACAGAGGCGTTTTGAGTCGTTTCGGTTCGGCCGAGACTACATGGACGAAGGATAAAAGGCGTTTCCCGGATAACTCAGTAGCCTGACTCGCCGATACCGGTCAATCACCGCTGCGTAAATTAAAGCGTCCAATTCCCGATGCCGCTTAATAACGAAGCTGGAATGAAAGCGGTCGAAATGTCACCTGAAACCCTTGGTTGCATAGGTCCAGATCACGCTAGCTTTCAGCCGCTGGGATGCGAAACAATCTGCTAGTGAAGAGAATCACCTCATGTCGTGTCATGACACACTTTGAGATTTTGCCAAATTGCGTGATCGCCATCGGGTCGCGCCCGAGTTACTGACGCCCCACGATTGGATAGGTTTGCTGATAAACTCACCAAAGTTCCCGGGATGCGTAACTTGCCTCCGATCGCAAGCGTCGATAAAAGCTTGGCATAGGAGCTGCTATTTACCAGGTTCTGGAGTTGAATCGATGTCTTATACAGTTCTACTCATCGAAGATAACACCGATTGCCGCGAGCTGTTCGCGATGATGGTACGGTATTTGGGATGTGACGTCCTGCAGGCTCATGATGGCGAACTCGGCGTGCAAAAAGCCTTAAGCGAGAAGCCAGATTTGATTATCATGGATATCGGCATGCCCAACATGAACGGCATTGAAGCGCTGGCATGTTTGAGAGAAAGCGCCGTGACCAAAAGTACACCCATTGTTGTCTATACCGCATGGGTCGGCGAGAACTATCGCGATACGGCGCTGAAATCGGGCGCCCACGAATTTATCACCAAGCCGATTTCGTTCGGAGAACTGCAAAAAGTTCTGTTGCGCTATATCCCCGCACCCAGTGACGCCGCGGACGTGCAGTAGTCCATCGTCCCGAGTCTAGCCCGTCAAACGCCCAATAATTTTATCCTGAGCGTTCGTGTGTTTTCTTGACGCGTTTCCGCTGCGCTAGCTTGACAACCCTTCGGTCGATCAGCTAGGTCTAGAGATGTAGACAAGATCACTTTTGTAATGTCTCTGCATCGAATCTAGGCGGCTTTCACCGTTGGTATGCCGACGTAACGAGCGGAGAGGAGGAATAACCATGACACCGCAGGAATGGCGCCAACAATTGGGCGAGTGTGTACGCGATTTGTTTCGCTCGCCGGAGATGGAACAATTTTACAACGTGAAGTTGACCCAAAAGCGCGCGCAGATTTATCTTTTGCAACTCAGTCTGTACGTTCGCAAGCGGCGCGATTTTTGGCCGCAGGTAGCCGCGAACTGTCCGGAGTTCGACGTCAAGCAACGCATCATGTCGCATGAATATGAAGAGTTGATCGAGGATGAGCATTCCAAGCATGGTCATTTGGATCTAATTTTTCGCCAGGGTAAGGAGGTTGGCTTGAGCGTCGAGGATATTCTCAATGCCGAGCCGCTGCCGACGACTACGTCGGCCGTCTATGCGTGGTGGTGGCTTGCTCGCACTCGCAGCTGGCAAGAGTCGGTGGCGGCATCGACGATTGCAGAGTGGACCAATGACGATCGCTTGCTTGGCGATCTGGGCGGCGGCAATTGTACCCGGCTCTACCAAAATTGGAAGCGCGATCTTAATTTGTCTGACGCGCAGATGCCCAACTTCACCGCGCACAGCAAAGCAGACGTGAAGCATTCCGATATGTTTATCGACGTTTTGGAAAAGTATGTCGTGCCTGGCCGGGAGCAAGACGTACTCAGGACCGCGAAAGAGTCGATGGACATTCATCGCGCTTACTTCGGCGGTATGGCGCAAGCGATGGAGAAAGCTAACTGACCGTAAAGCCCCCATGAAGCTCGAAGAACTCGATAAGCAACTCGAAATGAATCAGCTTTCCGGGTTCTGGCGCACACGAGTCCCATCGCACGCCTCCGAGGCGCCATACCTTTGGAAGTGGGAACCACTGCTCAACGGTCTGCTAAAAGCAAGCGAGACCATCGGCATCGATCAGGCAGAGCGCCGGGCGATTAGGCTTGTTAGCCCGCATCTGCCGATCAAGTCGACATCGCATACACTGCAGATCACCTTTTCCATCGTTAATCCCGGCGAAGTCGCTAAGGCGCATCGCCACAACATGGCGGCGATTCGTTTCGTGGTCCAGGGCCAAGGCGCTTACACCGCGGTGGACGGCGAAAAGTTTTTCATGGAAGAGGGTGATCTGATTTTGACGCCGAATTGGACTTGGCATGATCACCATAACGAGTCGGAAGATCCGATCATCTGGCTTGACGGTTTAGATGGGCCGCTAATTCAGTCGCTAAACGTTCTGTTCTTCGAGGATGCGGAGAAGCCGGAGCAAGAGATTACAAGGCAAACCGGCGATTCGCTCGCTCGGATGGGATTTGCCCGGACGACCAAGCGGGACGAGGCGCATCGGCGCGGCGTGCCGTTTCGCTATGCGTTCAGGGACATTTATAAAGCTCTCAAAGCAATGGGCCCGGCCGATCGCGATCCCTGCGACGGGATCTTGTTGCGCTACATCAACCCGGTTACCGGTGGGTACACCTACCCGACGATGTCGTGCGAGATTCAGCTTTTCAATGCCAAGGATTCGACCAAGGCACACCGGCATACCAGCTCGGCGCTGTACCATGTCGTCAAAGGCCATGGGCGCACCAAGGTTGGCGATGGCTATTTAGATTGGCACAAAGGCGATACCTTCGTGGTACCCTTATGGCAATGGCATGCTCATGAAAATATTGAAAACGATGAAGCGATTCTGTTTTCCTTGAGCGACCGGCCGGTAATGGAAGCACTGCAACTGTATCGCGAAGAAACCAGCATCTAGTTCCTAGGTCCTCTCTCAAGCTGTTCCATGGGTAGATTATGGCTGCAAACGTAAAGATCCGTCTGGCCAGTCGAGCGTATGACGGTACCTTGCCGATCCTGCGTCGCCAAATGACCATCCCTGGCTTTGAGTTCGACATCACCGAGACCGAGGACGTGCCCGGCATGTTCGCCGGCATGTATCAGGGAAAGTACGATATCTCGGAAATGTCGCTCGCCGAACTGATTTCCTACACTTCGCGTGGCAAGGCCGGGTTTGTCGCGATCCCGGTGTTTCCATCGCGCATGTTTCGTCATGGATTTATTTTCTGCCGCAAAGATTCAGGTATTGACCGCCCGTCCGATCTGACTGGTCGGAAGATCGGGTTTCTTCGTTGGGTGCAGACCGCGGCGATCTGGATGCGTGGTATGCTGGTTGACGAATATGGTGTTTCGGCCAGGGATTCCGAGTGGTACGTCGCTTCAATGCATCACTGGGACGATCATGATCCTGATGCGACGGTGGTGCCGCGCGATGGATCGGTGATCCGGATGATAGATAACAGCGGCAAGAATACTTCTGAGCGGGCATGCAAGGCATTGTTCAACGGTCAGGTCGATGCTCTTGGAGTTACCGAATCGCAGTTGCCGACACTGTTGGCAGACGCCAATGTGAAAAGGCTTTTCGAAAATCCCCGGGAAGTCGAAGCGAGCTATTTCCACAAGTGCAAGATCTTGCCGATCATGCATGTGCTGGCGGTGCAGACGCAACTAATCGATCAACACCCCGAACTGCCCGAGCAGCTCTTTCGGCTTTACACCGACGCCAAGCGTTGGGCGCAGCGCTGGCGCCGGGCAATCCCT
>DASSGE010000583.1:0-4248 GCA_035693605.1 Binatia bacterium | reverse complement strand
GGGGTGCTATTGGGCAAAACGGTAACGACCGAGTTTGCCAGTCGATTTCCATGGGGAAAAACGACGAATCCGCACAACCCCCAACATACGCCCGGGGGCTCCTCCAGCGGCTCCGCCGCTGCGGTCGGTGATTTTATGGTGCCCCTCGCTTTTGGTACCCAGACGGTCGGATCGGTGATTCGTCCGGCAGCATTCTGCGGCTGCATCGGCTACAAACCGAGCTTCGGCGAAGTGAGCACGCAGGGCGTCAAGCAGAATACCGCGTCCTTCGACACGGTGGGGCTTTTCGCTCGCGCTGTCGAGGACCTCGCTCTGTTTCGCGCCGTGCTGACGGGATTCGCCGCGAAACCTCTCGCCGCCGTTCCGATGAACCAGCTCAAGATAGGCTTTTGCCGCACCATGTTCTGGGACCGTGCGGAGGAGTACACGAAGAAGTTCCTCGAAGACACCGCAAGCGCGCTGGCGCAGGCCGGAGCGAAGGTCTCCGATGTCGATCTCGGAAAACCTTTTGAACACTTCGAGGCCATGGGCCGGCGCATCAATGATTACGAGTTCTCTCGTACGCTCACCTGGGAACGTGCTCATCATTGGGACCTTTTGAGTGAGTTCCAGCGCGACAAACTTACCGCATGGCTCAATGTCTCGTACGAGCAATACCGCGAGGCCGAAGCCGCGCTTGACCAGTGCCGCGGACATCTCGCCGACGCGATGAAGGATCTAGACCTGCTGCTCACGCCAAGCGCTCTCGGAGAGGCTCCGGCAGGACTGACCAGTACGGGCGATACCTCGTTCAATATCCTGTCGACGTGGACCTACACTCCTTGCATCACGCTGCCTGTGTTTACCGGACCGTCCGGTCTGCCAGTCGGCATTCAGCTCATCGGTCATCGCAACCAGGATCACCGTCTGTTGGAAGGGGCCCAGGCTGTTCACCGGGTGTTCTCGAGATCGACATGACCTCACGTTCGTGAGAACTTAGCGTCATCGACCTCACGTCTTTGAGAACCTATCAGCTGATCAGTTGGTGATTAGCAGATCACGCCGGAGGGAAAATGCGAAAGACAAAGGTTCTCGCTGCTGTCGCGTTGCTGACTTTGTTTATCGACTCGCCACACGGGCTGTTAGCGCAAACGAATTTTTATCAGGGCAAAACGATCACAATCATCGTCGGCACGGTGCCCGGCGGGCTCTACGACCTGTGGGGCCGTCTGTTTGGGCGAATCATGGGGAAATACATTCCAGGAAACCCCAGCATGGTGACCCAGAATATGCCGGGGGGCGGCTCCATGGTTGCGGCCAACTATTTATCCGGCGTCGCCAAACCCGACGGTCTCACCATCGGCATGTTCCAGACGCATATGTACCTCCAGCAGCTCGTGCAGACCCCTGAGGTCAAGTTCGACGTTCTCAAGTTCAACTGGCTGGGCTCGCAGGAGAAAGGCACGATGATGCTCTACATCCGCAGCGATTCACCGTACCACTCCTTGGATCAAATCATCAAAGCAAAGGAGCCGCCGAAGTGCGGCGCCACCGGACTGTCGGATCAAACCACGCTATTCACCCGTCTTTTGGAGGAAACCGTCGGGGCGCGCTTCACGCGCGTGCTCGGCTACAAAGGCGGCAGCGAAGTCGATCTGGCGATGGAAAGGGGCGAGATCATTTGTCGGGCGACGCGGGTCACGGTTCACTTTAGCCGGGAGCCGTTTCTCACGTGGGATAAAAAGGGGTTCGACCGGCATCTGGTTCAAGCCGGCGATAAGCGCGATCCGCGGCTCTTGGACACGCCGACAATTTTTGAGCTGATGGATAAATATAAAACCTCGGACGTTGGCCGCCGCTTCGCTCGCGTCATTCTGGCGGGCGACGAGCTGGGGCGGCCCATGGTCGCGCCGCCGGGTGTCCCGCCGGAACGGGTGAAGATTCTGCGCGAAGCGTACAACAAATCCCTGAAAGACCCCGAGCTATTGGACGAGGTCAAAAGGCAGCGACTCGACATGGAACCGATCACCGGCGATGAAGTCGCGGCGATTTATAAAGAATTGATGCACCAGCCCCGCGCAGTCGTGGATTTGGTAAAAAAACTCGAACAGAATTAAGCCTGTAGAGGGCGACGGCTGCTTGCATCAGAGCGCTAACTTGTACAAGTTAATTGCGTTCTGCCGCGTCACTTTATGTTTCGTCTCTTCTGAGATGCCCTCAAATTGTTGATCCACAATCTGTTGAGAGTCTGGCCAGGTTGTCGCGCCGTGCGGATAGTCACTTGCCCACAAAAACCGGTCCGCGCCGTAGAGCGGCGTCGTCAAAACCCCGGCCCGGTCATTCTCGAATGTGAACCAGATGTTCCTGCGAAAGTAATCCGCAGGCGCGAGCTTGAGTCCGGTCTTCGGATCGTGGTCCTTGAGTTTAGCAACCATGTGGGCGACCCAGCCGATGTCCCACTCGGCTGCGACAATTTTTAACCGAGGAAATCTATCGAAAACGCCGCCGTAGATCATCTCTAGAAGAGACGTCTGAATTTCTCCTTCGCCGCGAATGAATGTACGAATTATCGGATGGTGAAACTTCGCTTTCTTCCATGCGCCTGTGGTTGTGTGAAGGCAGAGCGGCACATCAGCATCCTGCGCAGCGGCCCACAACGAATTGAACTTGGATTCACCGTAGTTCATGCCAATCGGCGTTGACGATGCGATCATGAATCCCTTCGCCCCTTGCTTCGCGTAAATTGTCAGATCTTCGACCGCACCGTCGATGTTCAGAATGGAAAGAACAGGGAGACCGACGAGCCGGTTCGGCGCCACGCTGCAGTATTCCATAAGCCAGTCGTTATAGGACTGAGCGATGGCCCGAAAAAACGGCTCGTCTTTTATGCTTAAACCATAAATGTGGCGCAGGTGACTCGCATATAAGATATCGACTTCAACGCCGTCACGGTCCATATCCTTCAGGCGCGCGTTCGGCTCCCACGGTCCAGCCCAGTCTTCGAAGCGAAAGTTCTTGCGAAATTCGCCTGCTTTTGCCGAAGTTCGCCCAACGACGCTGCCGACACCAAACCCGCCGATCACCATACCGACAAACTCCATGGCGCAGGACTCGCGGTTTTTCCCCTCGAGGCTTGTTTCCCAGTCCCGAATCGACAGATAAGGACCGTGTTCCCGTTCGCTGGGATTCCACACGATCTCCGGAGCCCGCTCGCCGTACTTCCGGCGTACCTGCTCCCAGGTCGCCGCGACTTCGTTGACGTGGGAATCTGCCGAGATCAGTTTGTAATCGGCCATTGGGCGCCTCCCGATTCGGTTAGTCGTTTACTCTCTTCCTCAACTCATTAACCTATCAAGTTAGCTTATCAAGCGCTGTCCATAGAGCGTGACCGCGTTGTCCCACAGGATCTTGCGCTTGGCTTCGTCGGAGATTGGATGCGCATCGAAATCAGGAAGAGCTCTCGCTGGTTCCATTCCGTCCGCATGCGGATAGTCGGTATTCCACACGATGTTTTCTCCATTTAGAAAGTCCACGACGTACTTTAGCGCCGCTTCATCACTGTCGCAGGCGACAGTACATTGCCGCTTGAAATATTCGCTCGGGAGCATGGACAGATGCTCCGGTTTTCCCATCACGCCATGGCGGCCGTGCGTGTGCACATCCATTCGGCCGAGCCAAAAGGGAGCCCAGCCGGCATTCGATTCCAGTATTGCCAGCCTGAGCTTGGGAAAGCGCTCCAAAATGCCGGTGAAGATAAACTGCCCAAGGGTAGCCATGTTGTCGTACGGAAATCCCATCGCATGATTGAGTCCTCGAAGCGTCATCGGGTCATGGTACGGCTTCTTTTGCCCGGCTGACTCCTCTTCGATGACCAGATCTCGAAACGGCTGAAAGCGCTGATTTCTGGTTTCCCCGTGCACCGCGATCGGCACGTCCAAATCGGATGCGAGAGCCCACAGGGCATCGTACTCGGGCTCATGCAACCACCGGCTTTTGGGCAGAAGAATGTTTCTCAACGAAACGGCTCCCAGTTTCTCAACCGCGCGCCGGCCTTCCGCGAGCATCTCGTCAATATCGGTCGAGATGATTACGGCAATAAACTTCAGCCGCTTGGGAGCGGCGCTGCAATAATCGTATGCCCAGTTGTTGTAGGCGCGACATAAAGCAGCGCCGATTTCGCTATCCTTCAGCGCTGCCCGTGGGCCGAAGTTTCCATTGCTCCCGGTGGGCAGCAGAACCTGAATATCCCACCCGTGGCGGTCCATGTCT
>DASSGE010000582.1:0-4290 GCA_035693605.1 Binatia bacterium | reverse complement strand
GATATCCGCCACCCGGGCGAAATACAGATAACGCCGATTGGCCTGAGACTCACCCGCGAAGGCGCCCTTCAGGTTTTCATGACTCTTGGTGCCCGCTAAACTTTTTGCCATAAACATCCCTCCTCTTAATTGATAATGGTTACTATTATGAAACGATCCATCGAGTGTCAACAAAGCAAATGCTTTTTTTAGCTATCCAAGTCTGTTATTTTCGCGGAATGGAAACTTCGGAAACTAGCCCGACCATCTCCATCGACGATTTCAAAAAGATCGAGCTGAAAGTCGCGACCATCAAAGCCGCCGAGCCCCATCCCAATGCCGATAAACTGATGGTGTTGCAAATCGATCTCGGCACGGAACAACGACAAATCTGCGCCGGCATCAGGAACCAATACACGGCAGAAGAGTTGGTCGGTAAACAAATCGTTGTCGTCGCCAACTTGGCTACCGCCAAACTGCGCGGCATGGAGAGCCGAGGCATGTTGCTCGCCGCCTCTAGCGGCGATCAAGTTATCGTCATGACACCGGACAAACCGGCGATTGCCGGTTCGAAGGTAAAGTAAATCCACTCGAGCAACCGCTCTTTTGATGACCTCCATTCCACCAGGGCGGCCCACCCTCTGCTACATCGATCATCGCGCCTTACGCTGGAACTTCCAACAGATTCGCGCCCTGGTCGGCCCAAGCGTCAAAATTCTTTCCATGGTGAAAGCCGATGCCTATGGTCATGGTGCTACCGCCGTGGCCCAAACTTTGGTCGGTGCCGGCAGCGACGCCTTCGGCGTGGCCACGATAGAGGAAGGAATCGAACTACGGCGAGAGGGGATCAAACTACCGATCCTAGTAGTCGCTGGGATTTTTCTCGAGCAGTTAGAGGCGTTTTTGAAATTTCGCCTAACGCCCGTCATCCATGAGGTCGCAACCTTGCAGGCTTTGGACAAACGTCTGCGCCAGCGTGCAACGACGCTGCCTTTTGAAGTGGAAGTCGATACAGGCATGGGCCGCATTGGCTTCCCAAGCGCTGAAATCGACGATTGGCTGCCAGTACTCAACAATTGCAAAGCGGTCAGGCTCCAAGGCGTGTTCTCCCATTTTGCCGACGCCGAAAGGCCAAACGAAAGATATACCCGACAACAACTCACCACTTTCCAGCAGGTCTTGAATCGTTTAGCCAACGCCAAGGTGATTCATCGAACCAGCCACATGGCCAAGAGCGCGGCCTTGATGACCGAGCCCAATTCGCGTTTTTCGATGGTACGTCCGGGACTGATTCTCTACGGCATATATCCCGCACCCGCGCTAAAAAAGCAGATCGAACTCAAGCCGGCGCTGAGTTGGCAAACTCGCATCATCCAATTGAAGCGCATCGACGCCGGTGCAAGTGTCGGTTATGGTCGGACGTTCGTAGCGAAACGAAGCAGCCTAATCGCCACCTTGCCGGTGGGTTACGCCGACGGTTATCGCCGGCTTTTTTCCAACCGCGCGCAGGTCTTGGTGCGCGGCGAGCGTGCCCCGGTTTGCGGCAGAGTAAGCATGGATTTGACTACCATCGATGTTACCGATATTAAAAAAGTTCGGCGGGGAGACGAGGTTGTTCTCCTCGGCCGCCAAGGTGGCGCTGAGATCGGCGCCGACGAGATCGCCGGCTGGGCCAATACAATCTCTTACGAGATATTCACTTCCATCGGCGCTCGCGTTCCCCGCATTCACAAAAATTTTTAGGAGGACTACCGGCAGTGGGCAAGATTGAAAGAGCCCTCATCAGCGTTTCCGACAAGCAAGGGATTGTCGAATTTTCCCGCGCGCTCACGGCCATGGGCGTCGAACTGGTTTCCACCGGCGGCACCGCTTCGCTGCTGCGTGACAATAGAATTCCCGTCAAGGATGTAGCCGAACTCACCGGTTTTCCGGAAATGATGGACGGCCGGGTCAAAACCCTGCATCCAAAAATTCACGGCGGCATCCTGGCGCTGCGCGACAACCCCGAACATGTCGCCAAGATGAAAGAGCACGGCATCAAGTCCATTGATCTGGTCGTGGTGAATCTCTATCCCTTCGAAGCCGCGGTAGCGCGCGGCGCTGCCTTCGAAGAAATCGTCGAGAATATCGACATCGGCGGCCCGAGCATGGTACGGGCCGCGGCGAAAAATCATCAACATGTCGCCGTGGTCGTCGATCCGGCGGATTATGATCCGATTCTTGCCGAAATGAAGGCGAACAACGGTTCGCTAGTGCCGACCACCCACTTCCGGCTTTTCTGTAAGGCGTTCCAACACACTGCCCAGTACGATGGCGCCATCTCCAACTACTTTTCCTCGCTCGATCAAGAGAAGAAGCCGCAGCGTTGGGGCCAGACAGTCAACATCCAAGTGAATAAACTCCAAGACATGCGTTACGGCGAGAATCCGCATCAGAGCGCAGCCTTCTACGGCGCCACGGGCGATGCCGGCCCATCGATCTCACGGGCCAAACAATTCCAGGGCAAAGAGCTTTCGTTCAACAACATCCTCGATGCCGACGCGGCGTTGAGCACGGTGTTGGAATTTTCCGACATTGCCACCGTCGCCATCAAGCATAACAACCCTTGCGGCGTCGCCCTGTCGAGCCAATCGCTGGTAGATTCGTTCCGCAAAGCCAAAGCCTGCGATCCGGTTTCGATCTTTGGCGGCGTTTTGGCCTTCAATCGCCCGGTGGACGAAGAGACCGCGTTGGAGCTCAAAGATATTTTTCTTGAAATCGTCATCGCGCCAAGCTTCACCGCGGAAGCCAAGGCGGTGCTTGCGTCGCAGAAGCGGCTGCTCAATATTCGCCTGCTCGAATGCGACATGAGCCAACCGCAGACCGGCGGCTACGACCTCCGGCGTGTGCGCGGCGGCATGTTGATTCAAGACTGGGACACGGGGAAAGTCGACGTGCGCGCCTGCAAAGTCGTCACCGAACGCAAGCCCACCGACGACGAGTATCGCGCCCTCGACTTTGCCTGGCGCGTCTGCCGCCATGTCAAATCGAACACGATCGTTTTCGCATCCCCCGATCAGGTCCTCGGCGTTGGCGCCGGACAGATGAGCCGCATCGACTCGACCAAGATCGCCGTGCTGCGGGCCGCCACTCATGGACTCGATCTGAAAGGATCGGCGGTGGCCTCCGATGCCTTTTATCCGTTTCGCGACGGCCTGGACGAAGCGGCGAAAGGCGGTGCCAAATCGATCATCCAACCGGGCGGCTCAATTAAGGATGAAGAGGTCATCGCCGCGGCCAACGAACATGGCATCGCGATGATCTTCACTGGCATGAGACATTTTAGGCATTAGGAAGAATCCAGAATTCAGAGGGCGGTATCCGGGCGCAATTCTGACTTCTGTTTTCTGATTACTTCGAATCATGAGACTCCTCGTCATCGGCAGCGGCGGCCGCGAACACGCGCTGGTCTGGAAGCTCAGCCAAAGCCCGCGGGTGATGAAAATCTTCTGCGCGCCGGGTAGTGCCGCCATCGGCGAATTGGCCGAATGCCTGGCGATCAACCCAGAGCAACTGGATCATCTCGCCGAGTTCGCGGAAAAACAGAGAATCGATCTCACCGTCGTCGGCCCGGAGTTGCCGCTGACGCTCGGCATTGTCGATCTGTTTGAATCGCGCGGTCTGAGAATCTTTGGGCCGAACAAAGCCGCCGCCCAGCTCGAAGGCAGCAAAGCCTTTACCAAGGAAATTCTGCACGCCAACGGCATTCCAACCGCGGCCTTCGCGACATTCACCGAAGCGGCGGCGGCCAAGCAATATTTGGCGCAACAAAAATCGCCCTATGTCATCAAAGCCGACGGCCTCGCCGCTGGCAAAGGCGTGTTGATCTGCGCCACTCTGACCGAAGCGGAAGCCGCCATCGATGAGATTCTCGTACGCAAAAGCTTTGGCGCCGCCGGCGACAAAGTCGTCATCGAAGAATTTCTCGCCGGCGAAGAGGCTTCGTTCATGGCGCTGACCGACGGCGAACATGTGCTGCCGCTGGCTACGTCGCAGGACCACAAGCGGATCTTCGACAACGACCAGGGGCGCAACACCGGCGGCATCGGCGCCTACTCGCCCGCCCCGATCGTAACCGCTGAGGTCCACGCCCGGGTTCTGCGCGAAATTCTGCTGCCGTTGCTCAACGGTCTGCGGCGGCGAAACATCCGCTATCGCGGGCTGATTTACGCCGGCTTGATGATTACAAAAGAGGGGCCAAAGGTCATCGAATTCAACGCCCGCTTCGGCGATCCCGAGTGCCAGCCGATCATGATGCGGCTCAAAAGCGAT